>JAYUGK010000145.1:0-1820 GCA_043738415.1 Chloroflexota bacterium
CGAACGTGCCGGCGCCTTGATCAGAGGGGGGGACGCTTCGCCATTATGGCACCGTTCAGTCGCGGGTCATGCCGAAGGCCAGGCTCCGGGGGGAGAAGAGCCTGGCCTTCGACGGCCGAAGCATAGATGCCGAGCCGGCGGTCCGCAAGGCAGTTGCACACCTGTCCGCGGGCAGGAAATTCAGGCGTCCCGGGTCCGATGAAAGAGGCCCAGCCCAAGAGTCAGAGAGGGTGGATACGGCGCCAACAGAAACGCCCTGCCGCGGTCGCCGTAGAGGCGCGGCAAGAGCTCCTGGGCGGCGACGGGATCGGACAGGTCGAGGCGCGCGTGGACGACCTTGATCTTGAAGCCGTGGCGCAGCCACCAGCCGGTACGCCGCATCGTCGCGTCCGCTGCACGGGCCACCACCTCGGGCTCCAGCAGGCCGGCCACTTCGTCGCGGCCGTAGTAGCCGATCACCACCAGTCGCCCACCGGGGCGCAGCACACGCATCGCCTCTTCGACGGCGGGCAGCGACCCGTCGTCGGGCTCGATCATTCCCGACAGGACGATGTCGACCGCTCCGTCATGCAGCGGGAGCCGCTCCGGTGTGCCCGGCACGATGCGCAGGTTCGGCTGATGCGCGGCGTCCGCCCGGCTGCGGGCCACCGCCAGCAGCGCCGGGTCAGATTCGATCCCGTAGGTGCGGCCCGTGCGACGAGCCAGCAGCATCGGGTAGTGACCGATCCCGGTGCCCACGTCGGCGATCCGCTTGCCGGAGAGCGGCACGATGCGCTCCAGGGCGGCGAGCACCTTGCGGTCGGGGTCGAAGATCTCCCCGAAGCGCGCGTGCAGCTCCGGGTCGGGATCTGTCCAGGGAGGAAGCAGGGCTCGCATCGTTCGCCCTAGGGTAGCGCGACGCGCTGCTCGGCGGCCGGCCCCGCCCCGGTGGACAGGATCGCCTCGCCGGCCAGGAACTGGAGGTCGAAGGCGCTCGGCTGATTCGCGACCCGGTTGGCGGTCAGGGTGATCGTGAGCGTGGCGCCGGGGAGCAGCGGACCCCAGCCGAGCGACGTCGTGCCACTCGGCTCGCCCATCTCGCCAGGCCCCTCGACCCACTTGGTCCACTCCTGGTAGAGGCTGGGGCCACCCTCGCGGATGCGGTTGGCGCTCGGCTCGAACGGCGCCAGCACAATGATCTCCTTCAGGGCTGTCGGCCAGCGCAGCACCAGCTCGGCGACCGCGGAATCGGACGCGTTGGTCACCGTCACCACGACGTGACCCGAGGTGGTGGCCGTCAGGTCGGACTGCACCGCGACCGCGAAGGTGATCGAGCGCGGGTCCGATTCTGCCGGCAGCGCCAACGAGAGCGGCGGCTCGGGTGTGGCCGTGGGACGCGGCGTGGGGGAACTGCTCGGCGAGGCGGTGGGCGCTGAGGATTCGGCCCCGCTCGGGCTCGGGGACGGGGTCACCGAGCAGGCCGACGCGGTCAAGCCGACCAGCAGCGCAGGCACCCACAGCAGGCGTGCCACCGACGGAACGTCAACCATGCCCGATGCGGTCGAGCTCGGCCATCCGATTGCGAAACGCGAAGGTGGCTGCCTGGGCTCGGCTCGAAAGGGCGAGCTTGGCCAGGATATTGCTCACGTAGTTGCGCACCGTCTTCTCGGCAAGATCCAGCGCGGTCGCGATCTCCCGGTTGGACTTGCCCACCGCCACCTGGACCAGGACCCGACGCTCCTGGTCGGTGAGGTCGCGAAACGCACCGCTCTGCTCCGAACGAGCTGCGGCCCGCAGTCGCTCGAGCACAGCCGCCGTGACCGCAGGATCCAGCGTCGATC
>JAYUGK010000146.1:0-1816 GCA_043738415.1 Chloroflexota bacterium
GCTTGACCTTGGGGATCGGGCAGCGAATCGGATTGTTCAGGTTTTCGTCCAGCCTCTGCTTCCCGACGACAATCAATGCACCAATGCCAACCGTCCGTAACGGCGGTGGGATCTAGTACCCATAGCCGTTCTCAGGGCAGGAAGGGGCCGACAACCCGCTCGTGGTTTTCTCCGGCACTCCCATTGGACGACCGAAGTCGGTCTGTAATATGCGGGCATAGAACAGATGACACGACTCCAGGCCGCCGCCGGTGGCACGGACGCGGAGGCGTACATCTACGACGGCACCCATCACTGGTTCGCCGAGTCAGATCGTCCCGAATACAACCAGGAGGCGAGCGAGCTCGCCCACCATCGCACGGTCGGGTTCCTGCGCGCCAACCTGGCCTGAGCGGCGGCGCGGTGAGCGCCGGTGCCTACGCCTCGACGGTCCGCGCCGCCCGCCCGTCGACCGCCACCAAGAACGCCAGCAGGATCGCCACCCCGGCCCCGACGATCGCCAGCACGGCATAGTTGGCCGCCGCGACCACGAACCCCGAACCTAGGCTGGCCAGGGCAGCAACGGTCCAGACCACGGCATCGCTGGCGCCCTGCAAACGCGCGCGGTCGCGCATCGGCGCCTCCGAGGCGAGCAGCGAGCTGCCGGCCACGAACCCCAGGTTCCAGCCGACCCCCAGCAGGAAGAGCGGGATTGCCAGGCCGGCTCCCCCGCCATCGGGAATGACAGCCGCCAGCAGGCCCGAAACCGCCAGCACCCCAAAGCCGGCCAGCACCATGGCATTTGCCCCGAAGCGATCGGTCAGCCGCCCCGACAGCGGCGAGAAGGCGAACATGCCGAAGGCGTGGGCGCTGATCACGAACCCGACCGTCTCGAGGCCGTGGCCCATGGCGTGGAGGTGGAACGGGGTCATGGTCATGATCAAGGTCATCACCAGCTGGCTGGTCACCAGCGCCACCAGGGCGGTGCGGCCCTGCGGTCGGCGCAGCAGGTCCGCCAGCAGGCGACGTGAGGAGGTCGCCCGCTCGCCGGCCATGCGCTTTGGCTCGTCGAGGTGCGGCTGCGATGGAGCCGACGGGCCGAGCAGGGCCACCACAAGGGCCGCAACCAGGAAGACGAGCGCCATGGCGAAGCCACCGGCGAGGGCAGACAGCCCGATCGAAGGTGCGATCGCACCGGCCGGGCCGACCAGGTTCGGGCCGAGCACGGCACCGATGGTGGAGCCCCATACCACGAGGCCCAGCGCGCCGGCTTTCCGCTCAGGCGGGTAGAGGTCGGCAGCTGCATAGCGGGTCAGGTTCATGGCCGCGTTGCCGAATCCGACCGCCACCGATGCGATCAGCAGAAGAAGGATCGAGCCGGCCACCGCGGCACCGACTGCCAGCGCCCCACCTGCGACCGCGATGCTGATCCCCAGCACGAGCCCGGTCCGGCGATCGCGGCGGGCCATCACCGACGATAGAAGGGTGGCGGCGATCGCAGTCCCGGCCACCGCAGTGGCGCTCGGCCAACCGCTTGACCCCGCATAGCCGGTGATCTGCGGAGCGGCCAGGGCAGCGACGGTGAAGGTCGCGATGTAGGCGATGCTGACCAGCGCCGCCGCGCTGAAATAGGTGGCGAGGGCCCGGGAGCGATGGCGGTCAATTTCCGGCGTAGGTGGGGCGTGCATCGCGCGGATGATACCCGCGGCGCTCGACGAGGCTGGGGCATGATCCCCCGCAATGGCGACTCCCCCTGCACCGATGGGCCAGCCGCGCGGCGGCTGGCTTGGCCCGCTGGTCGAGCGGCCGTTCCGGCTGCTCTGGATCGGCCAGACGG
>JAYUGK010000147.1:0-1816 GCA_043738415.1 Chloroflexota bacterium
TGCTGGCAGGTGTCGTGCTGAAGGTCGAGCCGGTCAGCGGACTGCGCGTCACCGGGGTGGTGATCGGCTTTGCCGGCGCCGCGCTGCTGGCCAGCCGCGAGCTCGCCCTGCGTGCCGACCCGTCGGCCCTGATCGGGACCCTGGCGGTGGCGATTGCCGCGGCCAGCTACGCCGTCGGCGGCTCGTACGCCCGCCACTCGATGCGTGGCATCCACCGTTACGAGGCCGCGGCCGGGGCGCTCTTCTTCGCCGCGATCTACGCCTGGATCCTTGCCCTGGTGGCAGACGGCGGCATCATCCTGCCGACCCAGCCCGGTCCGATCATCGCCGTGCTGTGGCTCGGCGTCATCGGCTCCTTCATCGCCTACCTGATCTATTTCCTGCTCATCGAGCGGCTCGGCGCGACCGTGGCCGGCATGGTGACCTACACCTTCCCGGTGGTCGGGGTGGCGCTGGGCGTCGTCTTCCTGCATGAAGTCCTGGATTGGCGTCTCGCCCTCGGAGCGGCGCTGGTGGTGCTGGGGATCGTGGTGGCGACCCTTCGCTATGATGCCGGCGTGAGGCGCGCAGCCGGCAGAGGAGCGGAATGACCGACACAGACCGCCCCGACGGGCAGCAGCGGCCGGAGCATGACCTGGCCTCGCCGCCCACCGAGACCGGAGAGATCAGCACCGGCATCGGCTGGGATCCTGGACGCGACGGCGACCGCCGGCGCCCCACCACCGCCGAGCAGGCGGTCCCCTGGCTGATCGGCCTCATCCTGGCCCTCACCGGGATCATGGTCGTGCTGGTGGCCCTCATCTTCACCGGTCCCCAGGGCCTGGCCGCGGTCTCCACGCCCAGCCCCAGCTCATCGGCGACCCCTCGTCCCACGCCGCGGCCCACTCCCACGGCCACTCCCACCGCGCAGCCCACCGAGCGCGTCACGCCACCCCCGCCGCCCAGCTTCGGCCCGCTCGAGATGGCGTACCTGGGCCGCAGCGCGACCGGGAAGCCCTTCCTCTTCTGGCGTCATGACTTTTCGACCACCGATGCCCCGGTCGCCGTCGGCGACCCGACCGCCGCGGTGACGTCCTTCGCCTGGTCGCCCGATGGGCTGACCGGCGCCAGCATCATTGGCGGGCATGCCTGGAGCGCGGTCAGCGGGCATCAACCGCTCGACCTGGCCGACAACGCCGCGGCGATCGTCTTCGGTGACGATTCGACCACCCTCTACGTGCTGCGCATCACCCCGTCGGGGACCAATGACCAGACCGAGCTGCTGGCCATCAACGTGTACAGCGGCGTCTCGCGGCAGGTGGCCAGCGTCACCTACAAGCACCCGCGCACCTTCCCCGATCCGGCGCTGAAGGAGTCGCAATTCGGCGACGACGGCGGGCTTGACCGGCTCTACTTCACCGTCGACGGCTATGTAGTTGCCTGGGTGCTGGCGGCACCGGCCATCTATCGGTTCGATCCTCTCAGCGGGGCAATCCTGGAGGCGGGCCGCGAGCCGATCCTGTGGTCGCCCGACCAGCGGTTGCGGGTCGACATCGACGAGGTGAGCACCACGCGCACCAACCTGATCCTGCGGGACGCGAACGGCGCGGCCAAGGCCACCGTGCAGGTGCGTGGCCTGGTCAGCCACATCCGCTGGGCGGCCGGCAGCAACGAGATCGTCTTCACCCTGGGTCGCTACAGCTCCAACGCGACGGTGCTCCAGGACCTGTACGTGTGGGACCTGGTCGACGGCCACGACCCGGCGCCGCTGACCAGCAGCGGCCTGGCACGCAGCGCGGAGTGGCTCGGCGCGCCGCAGGTCTGGGTGCCGTGACCC
>JAYUGK010000148.1:0-1813 GCA_043738415.1 Chloroflexota bacterium
CGCCTGAGGGACGCCAGCGCCTGTCGCTCTGGGCGCCGGCACCCCGGCGAGGGTCCGTCGGTGGAGAAGACGGTTGGATGCCTCCCCAACCGACCGATAGCGACCGGATGGCTGCTACAGCCAAGATGCCCCGCGCTCTTCGCGCCCTCACTCACCCGGTGATCATTCCGCCACGCAGGGCCGCAGTCTGGCCGCAATCTGGCCCCAGGTTGGCCGTTGTGGTCGTGGGTGACGACCGATTTACACGAGGGAGCCACGTCATCGGCCTCATGCAATCCACCTGGCGGCACCGGGCAGCTCGCGCCGATTCCTTGTCCGCCGCTGCTACCCTTCCCCAGGCTCCGACACCCACGTGGGCCAACCATGCTCAAAGGGAGGACGGACCCATGGCAGCAGCGACGATCGACGAGTACCTGGCCGGCGTGCCGGACGACCAGCGCGCGGCGCTCGAGCGGCTCCGAGAGCAGATTCACGCTGCCGCGCCCGAGGCCACCGAGGCGATCAGCTACGGCGTCCCAGGCTTCAAGCTCGGGGGGCGATATCTGGTCGGCTTCGGCGCCACGAAGGAGCAGTGCTCCTTCTACACGGGCCGGGCACCGATTGAGGCGTACGCGGAGGAGCTCACCGGCTATCGGCTGGGGAAGGGGACGATCAACTACCCGCCCGATCTGCCCCTCCCAGGCGAACTCGTGGCGCGGCTCGTCAACGTTCGTGTCGCGGAGCGCCGGGCGCGCTGAGCGTCAGCCGGGGACCGCGGACGGGTCGTCTCGTCGCAGCAGGATGCCGAGGTATCTCTTCCAGGGCCCGACCTCCGCGTCGTGCGAGCCAGCCATGCCGGCGTAGATCTGGCCGATGTGATCGAGATCGTGGACGGCCCAGGTCGCCAGCAGCTCCCGCAGGGTGACCTCGCCGAGCGATGGATGCATGCCACGGCGATCGAGGTCGGCGTCGGCAACCAGCTCCCCCAGCGCGGCCAGGTTTGAGGCGCGGAGCGCCGCAAACTGTTCCACCAGCTCGTCGAGCGGGACGGCCGCATCGCGCTCGAGCATGGCGAAGCGCTCGAATCGGTCGAATGGAACCGATGTCCCGTGCTCGAAGATCCGACGGGTCCGCGCCATCCAATCGGTCTGCTCGCCCGTGATCAGGTGCCCGACCACGTCGCGCGGGCGCCAGCCATCGGCGACATCGGGTGTATCGGTCCAGCCTTCCGGCAGGCCGATGAGCAGGGCGCGCAGCACCTCCGGGGTGCGCGCCAGCAGGGCGGTTGTCTCGGCGACGAAACTGGTCATGCGGAGGCGAGCGCAACGATGCGCGTGCGTGTCTGAAGGGCCAGCCGCGCAGCCGCCAGCCACGCGGCCAACATCAGCACGCCGCCGCCCACCGGGAAAAGCATCTGCCCGACCAGGGTCGCAGCCGGAACGGCAGCCCACAGGCGGGTGCGGCCGCTTCCGGCCCTCGCCACCACGACCGTGAACGCGATCAGGCCGACCAGGGTCAGCCAGGCGCTTGCCACGAAGACGATAAAGAGGTCGTGCATCTGCATGCCATCTTCGAGGATGTTAGTGACGCCGGCGAGGGCGGCACCTGCAGCTGGGATGAGTGACACCCTGAAGACGCGTCGCCCGTCGATGAGCTGCGCGAACATCGGCAGTGCCGCCGCAAGGCCCAGGAGCCCAACGCTGAACGACACCACCGCGATCCAATCAGCCGCGTTCACGGGGTGCTGGTAGGCGGGGTTGGTGTATGTCTGGAGCGAACGAACGCACAGGGTGACGCCGGTTGCCGTGAAGAGCGCCGCCCGAAACATGCGGCG
>JAYUGK010000149.1:0-1812 GCA_043738415.1 Chloroflexota bacterium
TGGTGATGGTCACTATCACCAACAATTCAGGCGGCGGGCAGCCGGTCAGCCTCGAGAACCTGCGCGGCGTCCGCAAGATCTGCGACCGATATGGTCTGCCGCTGTTCCTGGATGCCTGCCGGTTCGCGGAGAACGCCTGGTTCATCAAGCAGCGCGAGCCGGGGCAGGCCGATCGCTCGATCCCCGACATCGTGCGTGAGATGGCGTCACTGGCTGATGGCATGACCATGAGCGCGAAGAAGGACGCGATCGTCAACATCGGCGGCTGGCTGGCCCTCAACGACGACCGCTGGGCCGAGGCGGCGCGGAACCTGCTGATCCTGACGGAAGGGTTTCCGACCTACGGCGGCCTCGCCGGTCGCGACCTCGAGGCGATCGCCCAGGGCCTGCGCGAGGTGATCGACGAGGACTACCTGCGCTACCGGATCAGGTCAACCGCCTACCTTGGGGAGGCGCTCGTGGCGAGCGGCATCCCGTGCGTCCAGCCGATCGGCGGGCACGCGGTCTACCTCGACGCGGCCGCGCTGCTGCCCCACATTCCGGCCCTCCAGTACCCCGGCCAGGCGCTAGCGGTGGCGCTCTATCGCGAGGGCGGGATCCGCGGCTGCGAGATCGGCACGGTCATGTTCGGAATGCACCCGGATGGGACCGAGACGCCGGGCCCGATGGAGCTGGTGCGGTTGGCCATTCCGCGGCGCGTCTATACCCAGTCGCACATCGACTATGTGATCGAAGTCGTGCGCTGGGTCGCCGGCCGGGCGGGGGAGCTGCGTGGCTACCGGATCGTCGACCAGCCGGCGCAGCTTCGGCACTTCACCGCTCGCTTCGAGCCGCTCGCCTGACGAGCCATCGCGGCGGGACTCGCCCAGCTCCCGCTCGCCCGCCCGACTACGTTCGCGGCGTACCTCTCACGCACGGGGAATTGCCGCAGCGACCCGGCGCCCGCGAGCCGTATCGCAGCAGCGGCTGAGAATTAGACCGATGCCGGCCGGTCCGACAGCGTTTGACGTGTCGTTCTTCTCCATCGCCGAGAATTAGCTCGCGAGCTTCTCCCTCCCGATTCGGAAGAAGTCGCTCAGTAGGTCTCGACGCGCACCTCGGCGAGGGCGAAGTCGCGAACATTTCGAGTGAGGACGGCCGCACCCACGGCCTCGGCGGCCGCCGCAATGAGCGCGTCGGCCAGGTGCAGCATGCGCCCGCGCTCGCGGGCCGCGGCACGCCAGCGGCCGGCCGTCGCCGCAGCCCCTGGTCCCGGCTGGATGAACTCGAGCGGCTCCAGGAATCGCCGCGCGTCTTCGTGCTGGGCCGGGCGGAGGCCGGCGAACAGTTCGCAGACGACCACCTCGTTCACGAGAAGCGGAGCGCCGGCCGCCACGAGCGCCTCCAGGCGGGCCACTGCATCCGGCCGGCCGTGCCAGTAGTCGATGACGAAGCTCGTGTCCAGCAGGTGGCCGCCGGTCACGGCGCCCAGGGGTCCCGATCTTCGGACCGCATCCCGCGCACCCACTCGACGACCTGGTCGGGCGTGGACCAATACTCGTAGCCTGCTCGACCGCTGAGCATCCCGGCGCCCGAGCGCAGCACCTCCCGCTGGCGTTCACGCCGAACCGCCTGCTCGAGGACCTCCGCCACGAAGCGGCTTCTGCCGCGCCGCCCGGCGAATCGGTCCACCTCCTTCACCAGCTCCCGGGGCAGGAGGAGATTTGTGCGCATACTCATGCGCACAGCGTTGCGCATAATCGAGCGCCCGTCAAGGGACGGGTCGGGTCCCGCTCGCGCCTTCTCCCATCGCCTGCGCGGCTCCGTTCGCGG
>JAYUGK010000150.1:0-5536 GCA_043738415.1 Chloroflexota bacterium
GACGAGTACCAGGACACCAACCGCGCTCAGTACCTGCTCTGCAGCCTGCTCGCGGCCAAGCACGGCAATCTGGCGGTGGTGGGCGACGACGACCAGAGCATCTACAGCTGGCGCGGCGCCGATCTGCGCAACATCCTGGACTTCGAGCGCGACCATCCCGCCACCAAGGTGGTGAAGCTGGAGCAGAACTACCGCTCCACCCAGACGATCCTGGATGCCGCCCACGCGGTCGTCAGCCGCAACGCGGGGCGCAAGGACAAGAAGCTATGGACCGATCGCGGGGCGGGCACCTCGATCGCCGTCTTCGACGCCTACAACGAGTACGAAGAGGCCGAGTTCGTGGCACGCCAGGTGGAGCGCCTGGCCGGCGGGGGACGCGGCTCGCTGAGCAGCCTTCTCACCCGCCGGGCCGATGACGAGGACGGCGCGCTGCGCTACGGCGAGATCGCGGTGGCGTATCGCATCAACGCCCAGAGCCGCGTGCTGGAGGAGGCGTTCGTACGCTTCGGGATCCCGTACCAGCTGGTCGGCGGCACCCGCTTCTACGAACGGCGCGAGGTGAAGGACGCGCTGGGCTACGTGCGCCTGGCCCGCAACTCCGCCGACCGGGTCGCGTTGGAGCGGGTCGTCAACGTGCCGGCCCGCGGGATCGGCGAGAAGACGATGGAAGAGCTGCGCGCAGCAGCCGAAGCCCGCGGCACGATGCTGTGGGAGGCGGTCGAACAGGCCGGCAGCAACCCGAACCTGTCGCCCCGGGCGCGCACCTCGCTCAACGGCTTCGCCGAGCTGGTTCGCGGCTTCGCGGAACTGGCGGCAAACGGCCCACCATCGGCCCTGTTCGATGCGGTCTATGAGGGCGCGGGGCTGCGGGAGACACTGCAGGACGGCAGCGACGAGGGGGAGGAGCGCTGGACCAACCTGCTCGAACTGCGCAACCACGCCGCCGAGTTCGACGAGCTGGCGGTCCCGGAGGGGCTCGAGCGCTTCCTCGACGAGGTGGCCTTGGTGAGCGACCAGGACGAGCTGGAAGATCGTCCGGATCGGGTGACGCTCATCACCCTGCACGCCGCCAAGGGGCTCGAGTTCCCTGTCGTCTTCATGGTTGGGCTGGAGGAGGGGCTGCTGCCCCATCGCCGCGCCCTCGACAACGACCGCGAGCTGGAGGAGGAGCGACGCTTGGCCTACGTCGGCATGACCCGGGCCAAGGACCGGCTGTATCTGGTGCACGCCCATCACCGCTCGACCTGGGGGGTCGGCTCGCAGAGCGAGCCGTCGCGCTTCCTGGCAGAGCTTCCCGAAGAGCTGCTCTCGATCGAGCGCGACGAGGGGAGCGGCACTCGCCGGGCATGGGGCGCCAAGGGAGGTTGGCAACGGCGGGGCACCGATGACGACGCCTGGCTCCCCGGCGGCTATCGTGCGCCAACCGGGCGCGGACGCGATCCACTCCGGCCGATCTCGCTGCCCGACCTGGCCGGGCCGACCGGGCCGCTGATCGGGCGCCAGCTGGACGCGGCTCGCGAGCGGGTGGCTGCCACGCACCTGGAGCCCGGCGAGGAGCTTGACCTGGGCAAAGGAGCCTTCAGCGCACCGGTCGCGCGCGAGACGCCCGGTGGGGAGCCCGCCTGGCGGGCGGGGGACAAGGTCCGGCATCGACGCTTCGGGGAGGGGACGGTGGTGACCAGCCGGCTGGAGAAGGGCGACGAATGGGTGACCGTCACCTTCCCCGCCGAAGGGGTCAAGGAGCTGATCGCCGCCTACGCAGGCCTCGAACGACAGTGACCGGCACTAGAATCGCGGATATGGCCGATCCCCCCGCACGCATCCGGGCGCTGCGCGACAAGCTGCAGGCCGCACGCGACGAGTTCCGTGCCGCCATCGGCGACATTGACCCCGCCCTGCGCAGCACACCGGGGCTGGTCGGCGACTGGTCGGCGCGCGAGCTGGTGGCGCACCTCGGCTACTGGGCGGGGCATGCGGCAGAGGCGCTGTACCGTGCCGAGCAGGAAGAGCTCGACACATTCGGCATCGACGAGCTCTTGGTCGATGAGCGCAACGCGGTGGTGGCGCGAATCGCCGCCGAGACGGACTGGGCGACCGTGACGTCGCGCGAGCAGAGCGCCTATGAGGCGTTCACCGACCGGCTGGTGCGTGTCGACCCCGAACGGCTGGGCGACCGAGACGCCGCCGGTGACACGCTCGTGGAGATCATCGCCTTTGACGGCGTCGATCACTACCGGGAGCACACGCTCGACATCCGCGCCTGGTTCAACGAGGCCGATCCGCCCGAGGCCGATGACGACGACTGACCCCGCCGCCCGCGCCGCGGAGCTGCGGGCCGACATCGACGAGGCCAACCACCGCTACTACGTGCTGGACGCGCCCACCATCGAGGATGCCGAGTACGACCGGCTCCTGCGCGAGCTGACGGATCTCGAGGCGACGTACCCCGGGCTGGCCACCCCCGACTCACCGACGCAGCGCGTCGGAGCGGCGCCGTCGGCCGGCTTCGCCGAGGTCCGGCACGAGACGCCGATGCTCTCGCTGGGCAACGCCTTTGGCCACGACGAGCTGCGTGACTTCGACGGCCGCGTGCGACGCGGGCTGGATCTGGGCGATGCGGACCCGCCGGTCGTCTACGTCTGCGAGCTGAAGATCGACGGGCTGGCTACCAGCCTGCGCTACTCCGGCCGCACCTTCGTGCGCGGCGCGACCCGCGGTGACGGGACGACCGGGGAGGAGGTCACCGCCAACCTGCGCACCATCCGGGCCATCCCGCTGCGCCTCCGCGCCGATCCCCCCGGTGACGAGCTTGAGGTGCGCGGCGAGATCTACATGCCGCGCGGCGCCTTCGCTGCGCTGAACGCCGAGTTGGAGCGCCAGGGCAAGCCGCTGTATGCCAACGCGCGCAACACTGCCGCCGGATCGGTCCGCCAGAAGGACCCCGCTGTGACCGGCTCGCGGCGTTTGTCGTTGTGGTCGTATCAGTTGGTCGGCGTGCCGGGTCTGGCGACGCACTGGGAGTCGCTCGACCTGATGCGCCAGCTCGGCTTTCCGGTCAACCCGCACGTCGAGCGTGTGGCCGGGATCGACGCGGTGATCGCCTACACCGAGCAGTGGGCCGAGGCGCGACGGGCTCTCGACTACGAGACCGACGGGATCGTGATCAAGGTCGACGCCGTCGAGCAGCAGCAACGGCTCGGCTTCGTGTCACGTGCCCCGCGCTGGGCGACCGCCTACAAGTTCCCGGCGCAGCAGGTGACGACCAGGCTGGAGGGGATCGAGGTGCAGGTCGGCCGGACCGGGATCCTCACCCCTGTGGCGCGCCTGAAGCCGGTGGTGGTGGGCGGCACCACGGTGCGCAACGCGACGCTGCACAACATCGACGAGATCCGGCGCAAGGATCTGCGGGTCGGCGACACGATCGTGCTGCAGCGCGCCGGCGATGTGATCCCGGAGGTTGTGAGCGCCGTGGTTGACGCCCGCGACGGGACTGAGACGATCTGGGAGATGCCGGTCGCCTGCCCGGTTTGCTACACGGCGGCGGAGCGTGGCGAGGGCGAGGTCGCACGGCGCTGCCCGAACCCGTGGTGCCCGGCCCAGCGCATCGGCGGTCTGTTGCACTTCGCGGGTCGCGGCGGGATGGACGTGGAGGGAGCCGGCTCCGCGGTGGTCGTCCAGCTCGTCGAGCGGGGATTGCTGAACGAGCCGGCCGATCTGTATCGGCTCAGCGTCGAGACCCTCGAAGGCTTGGACCGATTCGCCCGCAAGAGTGCTGAAAACCTGGCGTCCGCCATCGCGGCGGCCCGCCGCAGGCCGCTGGCGCGCATTCTCAACGCGCTGGGGCTCCGGCAGGTGGGCGAGCAGACCGCCGTTGACCTGGCCGCCTGGCTGGCGCGCCAGGTGCCGCGCGGCGAGGACGAGGAGGAGGCCGCCTGGACGCGGCGCGTCGCCGACCGGCTGCGGAACGCCAGCGCTGATGAGCTCAATGAGGTCTACGGCATCGGCGAGGTGGTGGCCGAGGAGATCGCGGCCTACTTCCGCGGCGAGCACACCCGCGACACGCTCCACAACCTGCTCGATGCGGGCGTGGTGGCCGAGGCACCGCCGCCCGGTCAGGTCGAATCGGGGCAGGGGCCGCTTACCGGGAAGACGCTGGTGGTCACCGGGACCCTGGCCGGCTTCAGCCGGCAGGAGGCCGAGGACGTGATCCGCGCCGCGGGCGGGCATTCTGCCGGATCGGTCAGCGCAAATACCGATTACCTGGTCGCCGGCGAGAAGGCCGGCACTAAACTGGCCGCCGCGGAGAAGCTGGGCGTGCCGGTCCTGGATGAAGAGGCATTTCGGAGGCTCCTGGAATGACGGCATCGGTGCGCGCCGTCACGGGCGCCTGAGTCAGCGCGGCGCGTCTGTTGGTTGCGCTGCCATCCTCTCTGGCTGCAATGCGGCTGCGCCGGCGAGCACCGGCACGTCGGTCGCGATACCTTCCGCAAGTGCCTCCCCGAGCGCGAGCGTCGCTCCTACACCGGCGATCACCGGCCTGACCGGACATATCGTCTTCACGCGAGCCGGTAAGTTCTACGGCGACGAGACCGTCTTTGTGGCCAACATCGATGGAACCGAGGAGGTGCGGCTCACCGAGTACGGCGGCGGGAGTGGCCCGTGGGCGTTGCGCGATGGCTCCCGGATCGTGTTCTCGATCTTCCCAACCGGTGGGCGCGTGACGGGTGTCATCGCACGACTGGACGGATCCGATCCGGTCATCCTTCCTCTGCCGCCGGGGACACTGAACGTCGGGGCGGGTCCGATCTCGCCCGACGGCGCGTTGATGGTTCGCGAGGCGTTCGATGACGCACATCCGGAAACGTCGGGGATCTACGTCTCGTCAACAACCGGCGCCGACCTCCGGCGCGTCACGCAGCAGCATTTCATCCCGGGTGACTTCTCGCCCGACGGCACGCAGCTGGTCCTGTTCCTGGGTCCCGATGGCAGCCCACCTCCGGCGGGAGCGCTCTGGACCGTGAATCTCGATGGCAGCGGCCTCCGGCAGCTCACCCCCCTGGGCGTCCAGGTTCAGTGCTGCGTCAACTACCGATGGTCTCCCGGCGGCAGCAAAATCCTGTTTGCCGACGTTGATGGCGTCCTGTGGACGATCGCACCGGACGGGACGCAGCTGACCCAGGTGTTCAAGGACGGCGATGGCCGGTGGGCGATCACCCCGACCTGGTCCCCTGATGGCTCGATGATCCTGTTCGGACTCGACCCGATCGCCAATCCCTTCGCGCACCCGGTGAACGGCCTCTACGTGATCCGGGCCGATGGCAGCCGTCTGACCGAGGTCCTCGGTGGCGATGACTTCAAACGAGAGCCGGTCTGGGTCAGCGGCTGAGCGCCTGGTCGCCCTCGGCGAGGAACGCCTCCACCAGCTCGTGATAGCCGGCGAAGTCAGCACGCACGGCGTGGCCACAGGCCGGGTCAAGCTCCAGCCGAGCGCCGGGGATGCGCTCGGCCACCATGCGCGTCGAGGCCAGCGGCACGA
>JAYUGK010000151.1:0-5527 GCA_043738415.1 Chloroflexota bacterium
CGGTTGGCGGCGTCGGGCGACTTCCGTGAGATCAGGCGCCTGATGACCGATCGGCCACATACCTTCACGGTTCGCTCCTCGGACGATCGGGCGCTGGCGGCGGCCCTGCTGACGCTGCCCACCATCGCCGGCGCGGCGCTCGACGGCGGCCTGCTGACGGTGCGCAGCACCGATTTCGGCGCGTTCAGCCGAGCGGTCAGCGGTGTGGCCCGGCGGGCCGGCATCAGCCTGCACGAGTTGCTGCCCACCGACGAGTCGCTCGAATCGGTCTTCAGCTACCTGGTGCGCCGATGAATTCGGTGATCGCCGCCATCACCCTGCGCCAACTGGTCTCGCGGCGTCGCACGGTGCTGCTGCTCCTGCTCGGGCTGGTGCTGGTCGCCGTAGCGCTGGTCTTCCGGCTTGCCGGCGAGGAGGCTCGAGCGATGCACTTCACCGCCGGCCTGCTCAGCAGCCTCGGGGTCGGCACGCTGATGCCGTTGGTGGCGCTCATCCTGGGGACCGGCGCCATCGGCGTCGAGATCGATGACGGGACGGCCGTCTTCCTGCTTTCAAAGCCGCTGAGCCGGCGCAGCGTGGTGCTCACCAAGCTCGTGGTGGCGGCGGCCTGCGCCATCGCGCTCACGTGCGGACCGATGCTTGTGGCAGGCCTCATCGGTGCGGGCGGCCTGGGCGACGGCTTGGTGCTCGGCTTCGTGGCGGCGGCGGCGATCGGGTCGGTGCTGTACGCCGCGATCTTCCTGGCGCTCAGCCTGGTGACCAGCCGCGCCCTCGTGCTCGGTCTCGCGTACGTTTTGATCTGGGAAGGGCTGCTGGCAGGCCTGTTCGCCGGGACGCGAACCTTCAGCATTCGCCAACAGACGCTGGCCTTCGCCGATGCCCTGGCCGGGGTGCCGAAAGCCGTCTTCGAGGCAAAGCTGGACGTGGCCACCGCGACGGTGGTTGGAGTGATCCTCCTGGTCGGAGCCACGCTGATCGCCATTCGCCGATTGAGTTCGTTTGAGATCGCCGGCGAGACGGCCTGACGGCGCGCGGCGCCTCTCGACCCGCAATTCCCACAGTCGAAGACTTACGCCGAGAGGGGGCAGCCGGAGACTCCTCCGGCGGCCTACCTTTCACCCAGCGAGAATTACGCTCCGGCGAGCCGCGGACGTGCGAACCGGTGACCGTAAGCCCCCGCGGATGAGAAATAGCGCCCGCGACGGCGTGATCGGATTCAGCTAGGCCGCAACGACCCGGTCGCGCCCTGCCCGCTTGGCCATGAAGAGCGCCACGTCGGCGGTGCGCAGCAGTTGCTCACGGGTGGGCTCGGCCTCATCCAGCTCGGCGCACCCGGCGGAGACGGTCACCGGCAGTGTCTCGCCATCATCGCCCAGAATCGGGCGCGCCGCCAGCGCGGCGCGGATCTCCTCGGCGACCTGCACCGCGGCGTCGCGAGTAGCGCCCTCGAGGATCGCCACGAACTCTTCGCCGCCGAAGCGGGCGACCAGGTCCGAGGGACGGAAGCGACTCGCCAGCACGTCGGCGAAGGCGCGCAGTACCTGGTCACCCACCTGGTGCCCAAGCCGCTTGTTGAAATCGCCGAAGTGATCGAGGTCGAACATGATCGCCGCCATCGGTCGACGATCCCGGCGCGCGGCGCGACGCCAACTGGCGAGCATGCGGTCGAGCGAGGCATCGAAGTGACGTCGGTTGAAGAGACCCGTCAAGGGGTCTCGCACGGCCAATTGCTCTACCTCGGTGTGGAGGAAGGCGTTGGCAAGTGCCAGCGCGGCGTGGCTGGCCATCAGCTCCATGACCTCGTACTCGATCGGTTGAAAGACCTCTGCCAAGTTGCGTCGGGCGATCGACAGAGCACCTACCACCACCCCGTCCCGGATCAGCGGGATACCGACCCCCAACAGGGTCATCGGCTCGATGCCCTGGCGCAAGGAGGCCGGGAAGCGATCGCTGGCGTACGCGGGGTCAAAGACAATGGACCTGTCGCGAATCGCGCGTCCGGCGAGCCCTTCGCCTACCCGGATCTCCCGTTCGAGAATCGAGGGATCCGCCCCCGAAGCCGCGCGCAGCAGGTAGCGACCAGTCTCGCGCTCCAGGACGGTGAGCGACACGATGTCGGCTGCAATCACGCTGCGCACGGCATTGACCAGGGCGTCGCCCAGCCGGGCCAGGTCAAGCTCGCCACCAACCGCGCTGGTGAACTCATTGAGGTGGTGGAGGAAGGCCACCCGTTCTGCGAGCGCCTGGCGATCTCGGCCGAGTGCCACCACGCTGGCGATTCGACCGGCCAGGGTGGCCACCAGGTCGCGATCGGTGCGGTCGAGCGGCTGACTGGCCTCCACGTTGAGGATTCCAAGGAACTGCCCGTCGTCCATCAGCGGCGCGCAGATCTCGCTGACGACCTCGTCGAAGACCGGAATGTAGTCTGGGTCAGTGGCGACGTCGGGCACATGCGCGATCTCGTGGCTGCGCATCACGCGACCCACGACGCCGGCGCTGCCATCGAACGTTTCCCGCGGCGTGGGGTAGCCGCGCTGGGCACCCAATCGCAGCTGGTCGCCGTCAGCAAGGTAGATCGAGACGAAGCGATAGTGGAACTGCTCAGAGAGAACGCCGAGCGCCCCGTCGAGCAGGTCCGCGGTGGGACCTCCAGCCATCAGCAGCCGGCTGACCGCTTCCAAGCCTGCGATCTGCCGGGAACGCCTACGTTCCTGGACCATGGCCGAGCGCAGCTCCCTCGTCGTGCGTTCCACTGCCATAACGAGGCGTCGCGTGCCGACCGCGACCAGGATGCTGACGCCGGCAAGCGCCAGCCCCCGCAGGGCGACGCCGGTACCGCTCCCCGGGGCGGCGAGCTCCGGCGCGAGGAAGATGAGAGAGGCTACGGTGCCGATCACGACAGCCTGCATCGTGCCAAGGGCGGCCGCCGCTACCACGACCGGCACGAAGAGCGAGATCAGCGGCTGGGTGGGACGGCCGACCAGCTCCGCGAGGCCTGCGACGTAGAGCAGCGCCACGGCCAGGCGCAGGAACGACCAGCCGAGCGGGGTCAGCGGTCGGTGGCGGGCCGGGATGGAACCCGCGACTGCCTGGATCCCGACGAAGATGGGTGTCAGCAGGGCGACCGTCAGCAGATCGCGCGACTGGCCGCCAATGACCGCCACCCCCAGGCCGATCGGGGCGAGCGCCGCGGTGTAGACGAAGAACGGGTCCCTCAGGAGTCGCGAGCACGCGACCCGCCGAAACAGCAGGCGCAGCGGGCCGCCCCGGCTCGCCCGAACGGCGATGGGCACGGCCTGCGCATCCGTCGCGAGAGGGACCGCGGTAGCCATTGCGCCGAACCGTAGCCATCCCACCCGGACCGCACCATCGCCCGGAAGTACCGGGACCGATGGGATCGCTGGAACGCGAAACGATCAGCTGGCGGCCGCCTGGGCGATGGCAGCTCGAATCCCGTCGCGGCTGAGCGGTCCGTTGTACGGCACACCGTCGATGAAGAAGGTGGGCGTTCCCGAGAGGCCAAGCGTCATCCCGGCCGAAACATCGGCCGCAATGGTGGCGGCCACGCCAGTGGAAACGTAGTCCGCCTCCCAGCGGGCCGTGTCCAGGCCGAGCGCGGCGGCCTGGGTGGCGAAGTAGGCATCAGCGTCGGCGGCGCTCAGCGATTCCCATGCGGTCTGGGCCGCGTAGATGCGCTCGGCCATCGGCCAGAAAGCTCCCTGCAGCCCCGCAGCGGCTGCAGCGCGGGCGGACGAGTCGCCGTTTGCGTGTTGCGATAGCGGGAAGTAGCGGTACACCAGGGTCAGCTCATTCCCCGCGGCGAGGTCGGCCGTAATCGGAGCCACGGCGGCGCAGGCCGGGCATTGAAAATCAGCGAACTCGACCACCTGCACCGCGCCAGTCCCCGCGTGCGGAGCGCTGGCCGGGGCAAGGCTGGATCCATCCACAGGGCCGAGCGAGACCTGGCCGATGGCCCCGATCGCCAGCATCGAGCTCACCGCCAGCACGGTCGCGCCACCGCCCAGCAGGCCGGTCCGCCGCAGGCTTGAGCGGTCCCCTTCGGTGAGACGCGTCGCCTGGTGGCGACGGCGCGCAGACTGCCCCCCGTCGCTCGGTTCCACGGACCCGCGGGCAATGGTCAACGCCGCCCCGAACAGGACCAGGCTGGCGGCCGCCTGCACGAGGCACCACGAGCAGAAGGCCCGGATCACGAAGGCCTCAATGGCGGTGAGCGCGGTCGAAGCCGCCAGCCCGGCCGCCGCCAGGCTGAGAAGGGCGGCCGCCGGAGTCAGGCCGCCGATCGGCCGCGGATCCAGCGTGCGCCGCACCGCGAAGACTGCGACGAAATAGAAGCCGACGCCGAAAATGGGCATCGGGATACCGAGTGGGTAGGCGAACGTCGAGGCGCGGACGAGGTCGCAACCCGACCCGGTCAGGCAGAGGCCGGATTGCCCGGTGACGTATTCGACCAGCAGGTAGACGGACGCGCCAAGGCCGACGATGGCGGCAAGCAGCGCGATCGCGCGGGCACGCGCAATCGTGACGTGGCGGTCCATATCGAGGCGATCATGCCGCTGCGGGAGTTATTCCCGGCAGTGCCGATCGGCCCCGTCATGAGGGACCTTGGTCAGGCCTTTGGCTTCTTCGGCTTCTTCGGCTTGGGTGGTCGCTTCGGCGTCTTATCGCCCACGTGGCACCTCCTCCGCGGGAGTGTAGCGCGAGTACCCTGTGCCTGAACCAAACCCCCGCATCACTGAGGAGCCATCCCGTGGACATCCTGGTCATTGCGCTGCGGATCATCCACATCCTGGCGGGTGTGCTGTGGGTCGGCGGCACGGCCCTCTTCTTCTTCTATCTCGAGCCGACCATCACCAAGCTGGGTCCCGACGCGGAGAAGTTCGTCGACGAGATCGTGAACCGGCGAAAGGCGCCGATCTATTTCGCCGCAACGTCGACCCTCACCGTCCTCGGTGGGGCGATCCTGTACTGGCGCGACTCGAATGGGCTCGACCTCACCTGGATCACATCAGCCGGCGGCCTTGCCTTCACCGTCGGCGGCATCGCGGCCATCGCCGCCTGGCTCGGTGGCAACCTTCTCATCCCCAAGACGCTCGGACAACTGGGGGCGGTTGGCGCGCAGATGAAGGCCGCGGCCGGTCCTCCCGGCCCGGAGCTTGTGGGCCGGCTGCGCGCGCTCCAGGAGAAGTTGCACTCCGTCGGCCTGGTCGACATCGCGCTGCTCGCCGTGGCGGTGCTGGGGATGGCCATCGCGCGCTACCTGTAAGCCCAGGCGCACGCAACTGACCATGCGCCCCTCCGCTTCCTGGCCGACGCGCGCGCAGTGGCCGATGGCCGCGCCCTAGGCGAAATGGCGCGTCGCGCCGAGGCGACCGGCTTCGCCATGTTGGTGATTCCCGATCACCTGATCGACCAGTTGGCGCCGATCCCGGCGATGGCCGTCATCGCGGCCGCGACCGAGCGGCTGCGCATCGGCGCCTTCGTCTTCAACAACGATCTGCGGCATCCC
>JAYUGK010000152.1:0-1807 GCA_043738415.1 Chloroflexota bacterium
TGCCGCACTTCGCCACCGTAGGCCCGCAGTGGGTGCCGGCAATCCGGCCGGCCGTCACTGCCCTCGGTGGCATCCTCCTTGGCCTCGACGAGCGGACGGCCGCGCTCCGGTGGGACGGCGAATGGCGGGCCTTCGGAGCGGGCTCGGTCGTCATCATCGACGGGCACGGTGAGCGCCGGTTCTCCTCGGGAGAGGTGATCGCTGGCCTTCCAGTACCTGGGCTGGCCCGCTGAGGGGGCGCCGCGCGGGCGGGTCAGGCGTGCCGGTCAGGTGTCCAGCCGGAGGAAGCGAGCGGCAATACCGCCGACGATAGGCTGGCTGAGTCCACCATGCCGGCCAGTCTCGCAGCGGTCGAGACGATGTTGCCATCGTGCTACAGAGGCGGGAGCGGCGGAACGGCTTCGGATCCAACGAGCCGGGCGCTTTATCAGCTTCGGAAGCCGCACCTCCCCGCCGACCGACAGGAGCGTCGCCACGAGCCTGGGTGCCCCGTCGATGAACTTCCGGCAAGGCTCGCACAGTAACCGATGGGCCTCGTCGTTACAGAACCCACTCGCGAGGGTCTCGTGGCTGCCGACATCGAAGCGCGCCGCACAGTCGCTGCCTGATCTCCCATCCCGTCAACGATCGTCCGGAAGTCGGACATATCGGTGCCCACCCAGGAGCCGGCCGCCCCAGGTGGCCGGCTCCTGGAGCAGACGACGGACGAGTCTACGAGTGGGCGCTACGCCTTGGTGACGGGGCGGAAGCGCCGGATCGCCAGCCCGCCGCCCGCCAGACCGGCGAGCAGCATGATCAGGAGGCTGCTGTTGTCACTGCCCGACCGTCCAGCTGCACCCACGCTGGTGTCGGTCGCCGGGAGCGCCGCGCCCGCGGCGAGCACGACCACCTTGGCCGTCGCGTACGGGTGGATCGTGCAGTGGTAGGCGAACGTACCCTCGGCGGCAAACACGTGCTCGAAGGTGGCCGAAGCCGCGAGCTGGCTGGAGTCGAGCTCGCCTCCGGAGTCCGATGTCACCGTGTGTGCCTTGTCTGTGCCGTTCGTCCAGGTGACCGTGTCGCCGACGTCCACATACAGAGTCTTCGGCGAGAAGAAGTACCGCTCGTTGGCCTCACCGATGTTGACGCCCCTGTTGGCGGCACTGACCGGACCGACGATCGCCAGCAGCCCGAGCAACCCGACGAATCCAATGGCCAGCGCAGTTCGACGCTTCATCCCGATCCTCCGTCCAGCGTGTGTGGATGCGGGGTAATACGTCGGGACGGTCGGATCGGTTCTCGCTGCCGCTCAGGTCGGCAAATCGTTCAGACCGTGCAGGTTGCCGGGAGCACGATGCTGCCCTGCGGTATCGGGGCGGTTCAGACTGGGCCACTACTCAAGGACACGATCAGGTCATCGTGTCGAGGTCCGGCGGCGCGGCTGGACCCCGTCTGAGTCCGCGTCTGGCTGGCACCATTCCGCCCCGGCGGGGGCTCTCGCGAGGCCTGCTCCAGCCCGGCCACCGCGGGCTCCCTCCAGCGTTCGTACTGCTCAGGTCAGAGCTCGAGCCCTGCCAGGGTCGCCTCGATGATGCCGACGATCGCCTGGGCCTGGGCCTCGGCGAGCTACGTTTCAGGCCGAGAGGGCCAGGGCAACCGCCTCGTCGGTCGTCAGGCGGCGGCCATCGGCCCACGCCGAGTCGCGAGCGGTCGTGTCGAGCCTGTCGCGGAGCTGGCCGATCGCCGCGTCGTATTCCGCGCGTTCAAGCGAGAACATCGCTGCTTCCGCGACCTCGCGGATCGCCTCCGCCGCACCGAACAGGCGGGC
>JAYUGK010000153.1:0-1801 GCA_043738415.1 Chloroflexota bacterium
CGAGGCGAGCGCCGCGATCGCGGTGCCGAGCAGCACGACGCTGATGAGGATCGGCCACGGAATGGCCAGCCCGGCGCTTAAGCCGCTCGGCGCTGTACCGCCCACCACCGCCCACGCCACCAGCAGCCCGGTGCCGATCGCGGCGATCCCGCCCACGGCACCCATGATCGCCGCCTCGGAGACGACCATCGCCTGCACCTGGCCGGTGGTCATGCCGTGCGACCGCAGGATCGCAATCTCGCGGCTGCGCTCGGCCACCCCTATGGCCAGGGTGTTGACGACACCCAGCCCAGCGATCACCACCGCCAGCAGGGCCAGCACGTCGAAGAGGCCGACCAGCCGGTCAAGTGAGCGCCCGAGGTTGTCCGCCAGCTCCGCGGCGGTGAGCGGCTCGGCGGCGAAGCTCCTGGCCTTGTCGGCGACCGCCGCGCGGAACCCGGCAGCGGTGATCCCCTCTTGCGGGACGAACGCCCACAGCGTCGCCTGCGTGACGCCGAACTGGTCGGCGGCATCGGCCAGGCTGATCAGGAATGCGCCGTCCGGCGATCGTGCCGGCAGGGTGTAGGCGATCACGCCGGCCACCGTGAATGGCCTGGCCTTGGCGCCGGGCACTCCCAGGTTGATGACGTCCCCTACCTTCAGCCTTTCTCGCTGGGCAGCGGCCTCGGGCACCAGTACCGCCCCGCCATCACGCAGCTTCTGGAAGGCAAGGGTGCGGCTGCCCTCCGCGAAGATGAGCGAGCCGGCATCCTCGTACACCGTCGGATCGATCCCCGCCAGCGAGACCTCGGTTTGCACGGTCGCATCGGGAGCGACCACCGGGAATTCCACGATGGGAGTTGCCGCCTTCGCACCGCTGGTAGCCTCGAAATCGGCCTTGAGGGCGTCGATCTCGACCGGCAGTCCGAGCCGAATGGCGTAGCCGCCGGGGATGATCGAGCCGACCCAGCGCTGCGCCGTGGCGCGCGCACTCTCCGCCACCGAACCCAGCGTGACGATCGCCGCGAGTGCCAGGATCAGGGCTCCCACCGTCAGGCCGGTGCGGGCCCGGTCGCGCCCGATATTGGCGCGGCCCAACATTCCTTCTGTACCGAAGAACCACTCGAATGGTCGACCGATGAGACTGGCGAGCGGCCCCAGCAGAACTGCGGTGGCCATCCACCCGGCGAGCAGCAGGCCGATGGCGAGTGGCACGGTGGTCAGCCCGCCGTCGCCACGGTTGAGCGGGTACAGGCCGACACCGACGATCAGCACCAGCAGCTCGATAAGCAGCAGCCAGCGCAGCCGCTGCCACAGCGAGCGTCCCGGCTGGCGGGACGGGCGCAGGGCGTCGACCGGCGAGACACGGGCTGCCCCCAGTGCCGGCAGCGCCGCGGCGGCGAGGGTGACGGCCAGGCCGATACCGAAGGCCAGTGCCAGCGAAAGCGGGTTCAGCGGAAGACCCGCGACCAGCACGGCGCGAGTTGAGCGCAGGAAGCCGATCATCAGCGCACCGATCCCGATCCCGGCCGCCACCCCGAAGAGGGAACCGATGAGCCCGATCGTCGCCCCCTGGCGCACGAAGAGGGCGAGCACCTGGCGTCGCGTCGCCCCGGCTGCGCGCAGCAAACCGATCTCCCGCGTTCGCTCACGCAGCGTCATCGCCTGGGCATTGGCCACCAGGAATGCGCCGACCGCGAGCGCGACGAGCGCGAACAGGAAGGCGATCCCGGCGAAGCCGGACTGGGCACGACTCAGCCGCAGCTCCGCGTCCGCAACCTTCTCGACGATGAACGGTTCGCTCATCTAGCTGTCGAGCGCG
>JAYUGK010000154.1:0-5487 GCA_043738415.1 Chloroflexota bacterium
GCCATGTCCCCCGGCTGCACAGGCAGCTCGGCGTATCGGGTGCGGGTCGGCCCGGTCAGCCACGAGGCGAACCATCGTCGTTCCGCGTCCTTCTCGAGCTGGTCGAGGTCAGCCATGGATGGCCGCCATGGCGGGGATGATCTCGCGGCCGTAGCGCTCCAGCTGCTCTTCCTCGTCCCCGTTCATCAGGTAGAAGTTGAACTGCGTGACCCCGGCCTCGGCCAGTTCGCGGAGCTTGGCGATGTGCTCCTGCGGTTCGCCGAGGATGCAGAAGCGATCCGTCACGTTGTCGCCCACGAATGCGGCGTTGCTCGAGCCAACCTCGGCGTGGTGGTGATAGTCGTAGCCGGCGCGGGCGCCGACGTAGCCGGTGAGGGCCTCGGGGAGCTGCTCGCGGGGGTACTTGTTGACGAGATCAACGACGTGGTTGCTGACGAGCGCCGGGAACCATCGCGTGCGTTCCCGCCCCAGTTCCCGCGGACCCACGTGCGCGGGCGCCGCGGCCTGGACCTTGATGCTGCCCGCGGGCCGCCCGGCGGCCGCCTCCGCTTCCCGCAGCTGCGAAACGAACCAGCGGATCAGGTCGGGATCGGCAAGCTGCAGGATCAGGCCATCTGCCACGCGACCGGTCATGGCCAGCGCCATCGGTCCATAGCCGGCCACCCAGACCGGGAGCTTCCACTTGCCTGTCCAGGGGAAGACAAGCTCGGTTCCCTCGAAGGTCACCGCGCGGCCCTCGACCAGATCACGGATGACGCCGATCGCCTCCTCCAGCGTCTTCATGGTGGTCGGCGGCTTGCCGAGCATGCGCCGGGCACTGTCGCCGCGGCCGATCCCAAGATCCATCCGCCCCCCGCTCAGCTCGTCGAGGACCGCCAGCGCCGAGGCGGTGACTGACGGCTCGCGGGTCGCCGGGTTGGTCACGCAGGTTCCGAGACGCATCCGCTCGGTCGCCTGGGCCATGAGGGTCAGCAGCACGTACGGCTCGCGCCACAGGACGTGGCTGTCGAAGAGCCAGCCATGAGTGAAGCCGTTCGTCTCCGCGCGCTCCGTCAGCTCGACGTTTCGCTTGAGATCGTTCTCCCCCTTGAGCGTGAACCCGAAGTCCATCGATCTCTCCTAGACCGCGCCGGCCGCGCCGACCGCGCCGGCCGCGCCGACCGCGCCGACAACGCCGGTATTACGTGGGGTGCTACGTCGGCCCGTGCTTGCCGCCGTTGGTGTCAGAACAGCACTGTGAGTAGTACGGCCGCACAAGTGGGCGGCTGCCCTGACGTTTCTATTACTCATGGTGCTGCCACGACAGGCGCGCGCAGCGATCGGTGTCGTTGCAGTACCCAGCGTGATAAGGCACCGGCACGCGGGACGCGGGACGCGGGACGCAAGGCTAGGGTCGGACCAGGTCGGCGTAGGCATCGGGCCGTCGGTCGCGATAGAACTGCCAGAGCTGCCGCACCTCGGTGATCATGTCCATGTCGAGGTCGCGGACCAGCAGCTCCTCCTTGTATGCATCCCCGACAGCGCCCACGAACTGGCCACGCGGGTCGACGAAGTAGGACTGGCCGTAGAAGTCGTCCTCGCCCAGCGGCTCGATCCCCACCCGATTGATCGTCCCGACGTAGTAGCCGTTGGCCAGCGCATGGCTCACCTGCTCGACGCGCCACAGGTACTCGCTCAACCCGCGCGACGTCGCTGAGGGGATGAAGACCAGCTCGGCCCCGTTGAGCCCCAGCGCCCGAGCTCCCTCCGGGAAGTGGCGGTCGTAGCAGATATAGACCCCCACCTTGCCGACCGCGGTGTCGAAGACCGGGTAGCCCATGTTGCCGGGGCGGAAGTAGAACTTCTCCCAGAAACCCTTGACGTGGGGGATATGCGTCTTGCGGTACTTGCCCAGGTAGCTGCCATCGGCGTCGATCACCGCGGCGGTGTTGTAGTAGATCCCCGCGGTGTGCTCGTCCTCTTCGTACATCGGCACAATGAGCACCATCCCGGTCTCGCGCGCCAGCGCCTGCATCCGCTCGGTGGTGGGTCCAGCGGGGATCTTCTCGGTGTAGGAGAAGTACTGCGGGTCCTGCACCTGGCAGAAGTAGGGGCCGTAGAACAGCTCCTGGAAGCACATCACCTTGGCGCCCTGCTTGGCCGCCTCGCGCGCGTACTTCTCGTGTTTGACGATCATCGACTCCTTGTCGCCGGTCCAATCGGCCTGCAACAGGGCCGCGCGAATGATTCGCGCCATCGGTTCCTCCTGTGGTCAGTTCACGGTCGAGGGAGCCGATACAGTACACCCGCCACTGCCGCAGCCGGACGTGCTCGGAAGCGCGCAGAAGAGCTATTTCTCACCGCTGGAGAAGTGTGCGAGGTTGGCCACCAATTCCGGGGTATGGCGGACGGTACTTCTCCCGGACGGAGTGTTAGCTGCGCCTCGTGCCACCCGAGCCCGGGGAATTCTCCACCGGAGAGAAGTACGCGTCCCGGCGTAGCTGCAGCGCCCGGCACCCGCGCTCCATGTCCGCGAACCGCCTCAGGCGAGGCTCAACTCCAGCCCCTCGCGACCCCCGATCACCTCCGGCCCGTCGCGAGCCTGGAGATCGGCCACCATCTCGTCGAGCTGGTCGTCGGCGTGGCTCGGATCGTGGTGGAAGGTGAGCAGCCGCCGCACGCGGGCCTGGACCGCGAAGGCCCAGGCCTGCTCCAGTGAGCTGTGGCCCCAGCCCACCCGGCTCGCGTATTCCGCCTCTGTGTACTGCGCGTCGTGGATCAGCAGGTCGGCGCCATCGGCCAGTCGGTGTCCGGAGGTCCAGTCGGGCGAGAGCGGGAACGAGGACGCGCCCAGCGCCGGCTCGTGGTCGGGCAGGTAGGCAAGCGTGCGTCCCCCCGAACTGATCCGGTAGCCCAGCGTCGGGCCGGGATGGATGATCGCCTCGCCGTCAACCGTCACCGAGCCGATCGAAAAGGGCTCGGGCGGAACGTCGTGGAGCGAAACGCGGGACCCCAGGTCGCGCAGCCGGACCGGGAAGAGCGGCGGCGAGAGGTAACGGCTCAGCCGTTCGCGCAGGTCCAGGGTGGTGGACGGCGGCCCCCAGATATGCAGCTCGATGTCGGGGCGGAAGCACGGCTCGAAGAAGCCGATCCCCTGGAGGTGGTCCAGGTGCAGGTGGGTGAGCAACAGGTCGATCCGACCGCGATGGTCGCGCAGCGCCGTGCCCAGCCGGCGAATGCCGGTCCCGGCGTCGAGCACCAGGAGGGCGTCATCGGCGCGGACCTCGACGCAGGCGGTATTGCCGCCATAGCGGATCGTCTCGGGGCCCGGACTTGCCACGGATCCACGGGTGCCCCACAGGCGAACGATCACCGACGCGTCACGTCGGCGGCGGCCTCCCAGAAGATCACCACCGCGCCCAGCCGGCTGCCGCCCTGGCCCTGGAGAGGGAAGGCGGAAACCTCGAGGCTGCGGACCGTTCCGTCCGCGCTGGTGAAGTCGAACCGGTCATGGGCCGGGCGGCGTTCGCGCAGCGCCTTGACAAAGGGCATTTCATCGATTGCGAGGGGTTGGCCGCTGTCGTCGCGCACCGCCAGGGCGGAGGTCCACTCCGTGAAGCTCAGTTCGCCTGCATCATCGAAGCGGCGGCCCAGCACCTGTTCGGCGGCCTCGTTGTAGAAGACCAGGGTTCCCTGGACGTCGAGCAGGAAGAGCGGCACCGCCAGCCGGCTCGCCAGGTGTCGGACCAGGATGCGTTCGATCGGCTGGGCCATCGGTCAGTCCTCCGTCGCGAAGGCTAGCCCGTCAGGGCGGACTCGCATAGTCCCTGGCGGTGCACAATGATCGAACCGATGCCCTGGAAGAACCCGGCCAAGATCGCCTTCATCGGCTCCCATTCGGTGCGCAAGACGAACGCGGTGCACGCCTTCGCCAGCACCATCGGACGAGCCGGGCGGAGCGTCGAGGTCGGCCGCGAGGTGATCCGTTTCAACCCGCTCGGCCTCAACGAGGGGGCCACTCCGGAAGCCCAGCTGTGGGTGCTGATGGCCCAGGTCCAGCAGGAGCTTGAGCTGCGGAAACGGGCCGAGGTGCTCGTCACCGATCGGTCCGTGGTGGACAACTTCGCCTATTTCCTGCGTGTGACCGATGGCGCCGATCCCTTCCGGGTCGAGCCGCTCATCCGCCACTGGGCGACCACCTACGACCTCTTCGTGCGGCTGCTGCCGGACGTGGCGCTGCTGCCCGACGGCGTGCGCTCAACGAGCGATGCGTTCCGCGACGAGATCGAGGCGATCCTTGACCGCATCATCCCGATCTACATCCACGGGGAGCGCCTGCTCACCGTGCGCGCCTCGGAGGTGACCGAGTCGTTCGATTGGTGGGCGATCGCCGAACGACTGGCCGGTCTGGTGGGCGAGCAGCTGCGCGCCCCGGAAGTGCCGGTCGGGTAGGGACGGCTCAAATGACCCGCCGTGAACGGCCGCCGAACGGTTGCGCCCAAGTCCACAACGCTGTCCGCTCGTCCGGAGCGTCAGCACGTCCGGAGCGTCCGGAGCGTCCGGAGCCGCCGACGACCGGCTATTGACGGCAACTCTCAACTGCGGGGAACTACTGCGCGCAGGAGGCAGCCGATGGCATGTATCCCCTGCTCATTTCCCATCCACAGAGAGGTAGCTGAGGTGTGGCAGCGTCCGCGGTACGTTGTTCTCCACTCGAGAGAAGTAGCCGCAGGAGGGTGGGCAGCGCTCCATTCGCTCGCCGATCGCACCGGTCTGAAAGGGAACCGGGCCCAGAAGAGGACCGTGAAGGCGGCGAAGACACCGAGCGCCCGCTGGGGCACCCAGGCATCGCAGAATCGGGCTTCCCGCGTGTGGTCTAATCGCCTTCCCACACCGATCACGCCGCACCCGTTGCGCTCGAGGTACCGATGACCGTCACCTCAACCGATCGCCTGACCACCGACGAGATCCTGCGCCTGAACCGGGAGTACACCTTCTTCTCCTGGTCGGCCCAGGCCAAGATCAACCCGATCGTGATCGATCGGGCCGAGGGGATCTACTTCTGGGACCCCGATGGCAAGCGCTACATCGACTTCAACAGCCAGCTGATGAGCATCAACATCGGACATGGCAACCAGCGGGTGGCCGATGCCATCGCCGAGCAGGCGCACAAGCTGGCCTTCGCTGCACCGCAGTTCGCCACCGAGCCCCGCGGCCGGCTTGGACAGCTGCTCTCCGAGATCACGCCGGGCGATCTGAATCGGTTCTTCTTCACGCTGGGCGGAGCGGAAGCGAACGAGAACGCGCTGCGCATGGCGCGAATCGTCACCGGGCGGGAGAAGGTGATGGCCTATCACCGCTCCTATCACGGCGCCACGGCGGGCGCCATCAGCGTCACCGGCGACCCGCGACGCTGGGCCAATGAGCCGGGCGTGGGCGGGATCATCCGGGTGCTCGACCCGTGGCGCTGGGCACGCGGCGAGGCGGAGCCGGTGGCGGAGCACCTCG
>JAYUGK010000155.1:0-1793 GCA_043738415.1 Chloroflexota bacterium
AGGTAGAGCATGTTGGCGAAGCCGATGATGAAGAAGAGGCCGATGGCCACCATCGGGCTGGTGGTCAGACCGGCGGCCACCATCGCTCCGCCCAGGGACACGAAGCCGGCGATGATCATCGGTCCCTTGGGAGCGCCGGCCGCCAACCAGCCGATGACCACCCCGCCGACCACGCTGCCGAAGCCCAGCGAGGCCATCAGCCAGCCGTAGTTCTCGGGGAACGGGAGCATGGTCCGGTCGAGCACGCGCTGAGCATAGATCAGGCTGCACACGATCTCCGCGCCGAACGCGAGCTGCGCCACGGTGCTGACGATGGTGTTGGCGAGCAACTCTGCCTCGTGGGTCAGGAAGCGCCAGCCCTCGCCCATTTCGCGCCAGATGGCTCGGGCGCTGAACGGTTCGGCACCGAGGTCCTGCCGTGGCACCGTCATGGCCCAGATGAGCACTGCGCTCACCAGGTAGGTGGCTGCGTCGAGCACGAAGGCGGCGCCTATGAGTGTTCCCAGCGCCCCTACGATGACCGCCGCCGCGGGGTAGCCGAGCAGGTCGGCGAGGGTCTCGTTGAGGCTCGAGGCGGAATTCGCGGCCACCAACTCGTCCTCGCCCACGATCAGAGGCACGATTGCCGTCTTTGCCGGACGGAAGAGCAGGCCGATGGTGGCCACCGCCAGGGCGATCAGGTAGACCAGCGCAATGTGCA
This sequence comes from Chloroflexota bacterium, assembly GCA_043738415.1. Taxonomy (GTDB): domain Bacteria; phylum Chloroflexota; class Limnocylindria; order QHBO01; family QHBO01; genus CF-167. Next base: position 701 of record JAYUGK010000155.1, read on the forward strand.
CATTGATCGCGAGCGGCACCAGCAGCACCAAAGCACCCCGCGACAGGTCGCACGCGATCATGGTGGTACGTCGGTTCCAGCGGTCGACCAGGGCGCCGGCCAGCGGTCCCAGGAAGACGCTCGGGACCGCGGTCGCGGCGAAGACCAATCCGACGTCGAGGAGCGTGGCGCGCTGGAGGACGAGCACCCCAAGCGCCACCTGGTGCAGCCGGTCGCCGAAGAACGAGACCAGCTGCCCGGTCCACAGCAACGAGAAGTTCCGGTTGCGCAGCAGTGCCAGGAAGGGCGACTGCGCACCCTCGATGGGCGCGGGTCCGGAGGCCGGGAGGCTGGTCGCCCCGGCAAACGGGTCGGTCGGACGCGGGCCGCCAACCAGGCTGCCCCGCAGAGGCGCGTCCGGTCGGGTCATGGCGTACACGATCGCCCAGAAGATGCCGATCGCCAGCAGCACGTCGCCGATGCTGACCACGTCCCGAATCCACGGGATCGGGAGCGGCACGACGTCGCCGAAGATGCCGCCGCGCGACACGAAATCGCTCACCGTGGTCGTGGTCAGCAGGAAGTGAAACGGGTCGCCTGCCAGGTCGGAAGGGGTGAACCCGGCGGCCACGAAGGCGCTCGACCAGATCGGCATCTGCCCGCCATTGAGGAGCACGGCAAGCGTGTTCAGACCGATCCCCACCGCAGCCACCTGCAGCCCAGGCACATGCCAGTTGGCCGTCAGCCAGACAAAGATCAGGGCATAGGCGCCGATGAAGGCGGCGGCCAGCGGCAGATCGGTCCCCGGATCGGTTTGCTTGAGGAGCAGGGCCAGAAGGCGCAGGGCCAGTGCCACTCCAAGCAGCCACACCGACCGCATCCGCAGGCCGGCGAGCCGAGGCAGGCCGCCACCCGCCAGCGCTCCTACCAGGAGCGCCAGCGCGACGACGCTAAGAAACATCGTCTGAGGCCAACATCGGCCTCGACGCTGGGTCGCCTCCTTCAGGTGCCGCCGCGGCAGCAGGGGCGGCACCTGCCGCGGTACTCGGCTGGGAGCCGGAGTGGAGCATGGTGGCCAGCTCGCCGGGCGCTTCCGTCTTGCGATCCAGGATCT
>JAYUGK010000156.1:0-5486 GCA_043738415.1 Chloroflexota bacterium
CTGGCGTATCGGGCTGTCCGGCGGCCAGCACCACGGCGATCCCCCGATCCAGCTGCCGGACCGCCCGCACCAGATGGGCTATCCCCTTCTGCCGAGTGATGCGGCCCACGAACAGGATGTACGGGATGGCTGGATCGACCTCGTGGGCGAGCAGCTGGTCAACGGCCGGGTCGACGGTGAAGAACTCTGTGTCGATCCCGTTGTGGATCACCTCTACGCGCTCGGGCGCCACGTCGAAGAGGCGCAGCACATCACGACGCGTGTCCTTGCTGACCGCGATCACCGCATCGGCTGTCTCGACGGCGCTGCGCTCGACCCAGGACGACAGCTCGTAGCCGCCGCCGAGCTGCTCCCGTTTCCATGGGCGCAGTGGCTCCAGGGAGTGCGTGGTCACCACCAGGGGGATGCCGTACGCCTCCTTGACCAGGATGCCGGCAAGATGGGTGTACCAGGTGTGGCAGTGGACCAGGTCTGCATCGGTCGTCTCGATGGCCATCGCCAGGTCGCACGACAGGGCATCCCAGGCGGGTCGCAGCCGCTCGTCGAACGGGGAAAGGCCGACCGCGGGGCGGAAGCCTCGCAGCCGCCACCCCGGGGCCGTTTCGTCCTGCTCGCCGAAGCAGCGCACCTCGAGCTCGATGCGTCCGCGCAGGGCCCGCGTCAGCTCGGCCACGTGGAAGCCCGCGCCGCCGTACACGTTGGGCGGGTACTCGTTGGTCAGGATCAGCGCCTTCATGCTCGTGGCAGCGTACCCCGGGAGGGGCGAAGATTGCGCGATGGATACTCCCCTGTAGTATCCTGAGCATCGATGGATGCAGCTCCCGCGACCCCGATGATCGAGCTCAGCCTGCCCGTGGTCGGCATGACCTGTGCCTCCTGCGTGACACGGATCGAGCGCTTCCTCAATCGCGCGGACGGCGTGGCGAAGGCGAGTGTCAATCTGGCCACCGAACGGGCCACGGTTCATTTCGACCCGAGCCGCATCGACCGCGCCGGGATCGTTTCAACGATCGAAGCGGCCGGCTACGAGGTGGCGCCCCAGGCGTCGGCCGACACGTCGGCCGTGGAGGCCGCCGACCAAGAGGAGCTGGCCCGCGCCGCCGACCGACGAACGCTCCTGCGGGATGCGCTGGCCGCCACCGCCATCGGGCTGGCGATGATGGCCGCGGCGCTGTGGCCGGGCGGCCTGCCGTGGCCGATCGAGCGCATCAACGTGGCGATGCTGGCGCCGGCCACGATCGTGCAGTTCGTCTTCGGCCGACGCTTCCTGGTCGCCGCGGCCAGGGGGCTGCGGCACGGCGACCTGACGATGGACACCCTCGTTTCGATGGGCACCCTGGCCGCCTACGGGTACTCGCTGGCGCTCACCGTGACGGGATCCGCTATGGAGACCTATTTCGACAGCGCGGCGGTGATCATCGGCCTGGTCCTGCTGGGCAGATGGCTCGAGGCGCGCGCCAAGGGCCAGGCGGCCGGTGCGCTGAAGGCCCTGATGAAGCTGCGGCCGACCACGGCACGCGTGCTCCGCGACGGGCAGGAGACGGACCTGCCGATCGACCAGGTGCGGGTCGGCGACCTGGTCCGCGTTCGGCCAGGCGAGCGGCTGCCGGTCGACGGCGTTCTCATTGACGGCAGCTCCGCGGTTGATGAGTCGATGCTCACTGGGGAGTCGATCCCTATCGAGAAGGGAGCCGGCGACGCGGTGACCGGCGCCACGCTCAACGTGCAGGGCTCCTTCGTGCTGCGCGCCGAGCGGGTCGGGCACGACACCACCCTGGCCCAGATCGTGCGCCTGGTCGAGCAGGCGCAGGGGTCAAAGGCACCGATCCAACGGGTCGCCGATGCGATCACCGCTCGCTTCGTGCCGGTCGTCGTCGCCGCGGCGCTGGCCGCCTTCGCAATCTGGATGCTGGTCGGACCCGAGCCGCGTCTCCCCTTTGCCCTGTCGGCGGCCATCTCCGTTCTCATCATCGCCTGCCCGTGCGCCATGGGCCTGGCCACGCCGACCGCGATCATGGTGGGCACCGGCAAGGGTGCCGAGAGCGGGATCCTGGTGCGTGACGGGGCCGCCCTCGAGCATGCGCAGCGGGTCACCACGGTGGTCCTCGATAAGACCGGCACCATCACCCGCGGCGAGCCGTCCGTGGTGGGGATCGTCCCCATCGGCGACCTCGACGAGCCGGCGCTGCTGCGACTGGCAGCGGCCGCAGAGGTCGGCAGCGAGCATCCGCTGGCCGAGGCGATCGTGCGGCTCGCCGGCGAGCGGGGCGAGTCGCTCCCCGCCGCAACTGATTTCGCGGCCATTCCCGGCGGAGGGGTCCGCGCCACGGTCGAGGGACGGCAGATCCTGATCGGCAACCAGCGCCTGCTCAGCGAGGAAGGCATCGACACCGAGCCGATCAGCGAGACTGCTGAACAGGCTGCGCGAGCGGGACGAACGGCAGCGCTGGTGGCCGTCGACGGGCGCGTGGAGGGGCTGCTGGCCATCGCGGACACCGTCAAGCCCGAATCGGCCGAGGCGATCCGTCGGCTGCACGATGCCGGGCTGGAGGTATGGATGATCACCGGCGACCGCGCCGCGGTGGCCCAGGCCATCGGCGCCCAGGTGGGCATCCGCCCCGACCAAGTGCTGGCTGAGGTGCGACCCGAGGAGAAGGCGGCCAAGGTGGCCGAACTGCAGGCGGGCGGCGCGCTGGTGGCGATGGTCGGCGACGGCGTGAACGACGCTCCGGCGCTTGTCCAGGCCGACCTGGGGGTGGCCATCGGGACCGGCGCCGACGTGGCGCTGGAGGCATCCGATATCACGCTGGTGGGCAACGACCTGCGCTCCGTGCCGACGGCGATCCGCCTGTCGCGCGCCACCATGCGAACCATCCGCCAGAACCTGGGCTGGGCGTTCGGCTACAACGTGCTCCTGATCCCGGTGGCCGCCGGGCTCCTCTACCCACTCAACGGATGGTTGCTCTCCCCCGCCCTGGCCGCCGCCGCCATGGCGCTTTCCAGCGTCAGCGTGGTGACCAACTCCCTCCGCCTTCGACGCTTCCGACCCGTGTGATAAAGAAAGGACCGATGAGACCGATGGAGACCCTGGAGATGGCCGCGCAGACCACTGACCCCGTGTGCGGCATGACCGTCAACCCCGAGGTCGCGCGTGCAGCCGGGCTCTCCGCGCAGCACGATGGGACCGACTACTACTTCTGTGGCCGGGGCTGCCGGCTCGAATTCCAGGACGACCCGCAGCGCTTCCTCAACCAGGATTACCAGCCGCAGATGTAGCGGCAGCCCCGCGGCTACACTCGCCGCAATGCCCCTCATCTCGACTCACTCCCTCACCAAGCGCTACGGGACGAGCGTCACCGCCCTTGACGGGCTGACGCTGGACGTGGAGCCGGGAATCATCGGCCTGGTGGGCGCCAACGGCGCCGGCAAGAGCACCTTGCTGAAGATCCTGCTGGGCCTGCTCGAGCCGACCAGCGGCAGCGCGACCGTGATGGACCTCGACGTTGCCACGCACGGCCCGCAGATCCGGCAGTTCGTGGGCTATCTGCCCGAGCACGACTGCCTGCCTCCCGACGTGTCGGCCACCGACTTCGTCAGCCACATGGGCCGCATGGCGGGGCTGCCGGCGGCAGCGGCACGCGAGCGGACCGCCGAGGTGCTGCGCCACGTGGGCTTGTACGAGGAACGCTATCGACCGATCGGTGGCTACTCGACCGGCATGAAGCAGCGGGTCAAGCTGGCCCAGGCGATCGTCCACGACCCGAAGTTGCTGCTCCTCGATGAGCCGACCAACGGGCTGGATCCCGCGGGCCGCGACGAGATGCTGGACCTCGTACAGCGCACCGGTACCGAGTTCGGCATCGCCACGGTGGTTGCCTCGCATCTTCTCGGCGAGATCGAGCAGGTGTGCACCTTCCTGCTGGCCATCGACGCGGGGAAGCTGATGCAGGCGGCCTCCATCGCCAGCTTCGTGCAGCACACCGGCACCCTGGGCGTGGAGGTCGAGGACGGCGCCGATGCGCTGGCGGCGTGGCTCACCGCCGCTGGCCTGACCACCCGCCTGGAAGGCCGCAGCGTGCTGGTTGACTGCCCCGATGAACGTCCCTATGACATCGTGCGCGACGCCGTCGACGAGCTTGGGCTGGCGCTCGTGCGCCTGGAGCAGCGGCGACATCGCCTGGAAGACCTGTTCCGCTCCGAGGGACGCCCCGATGACGCAGCGTGAGGCGTCGGTCATCCCGCGCGAGAGTGCCACCGGTGCCATCTACGACCTGGGCTACCGCCACTACGACGGACCACGCCTTGGCCGCCGGGCGGCGGTCGCCACCCTCTTCGTGGCAAGCCTGCGCGCCGCTTTCGGGCTGGGGCGCGGCGGTCGCTCGAAGATCGTGCCGTGGGGGCTCAGTGCCGTGCTGCTGGTTCCGGCCGCTGTTGCCGGCGCGATCCAGGCGATCGCGCCGGGGGCGCCGAGCCCGTTTACCTACGACAACTACCTGTGGAACCTGCAGATCGTGCTGGCGCTGTTCGTGGCGGCGCAGGCGCCGGAGCTGGTGAGTGGCGACCAGCGCCATCGGGTCCTGTCGCTCTACTTCAGCCACGCCATGGCTCGTACCGACTACGCGCTCGCCAAGCTTGGCGCGCTCATGGCCGCTTTGTTCATCGTGGCACTGGGACCACTGCTGGTCATCTTCCTGGCCTCGGTGCTGGTGGCTTCCGATGTGCTGGCCGCCTTCGGGGACCAGCTCGGCAACCTGCCGCAGGTGATGGGCGCGCCGCTGCTGTACGCCGTGCCGCTGGCCGCGCTGGGCATGGCAATCGCCGCATTCACCCCGCGGCGGGCCTTTGCGACGGGCGCAATCATTGCGGTCTTCCTGATCACCGCGGCGGTGGGTGCCATCCTGGCCGAGGCTGGCAGCGGCCGCATCTCTGAGCTGGCCCCGCTGCTCAGCCCGTTCGTGCTGCTCGACGGCGCGCGGGACTGGCTGCTGGGCGCCTCCCTTGCCGACTCCCCGGTGAGAGCTGCCCATGTGCCGCTGCCGGTTTTTGGGGCGCTCACCGCCGCACTGGCGCTGATCGGGATCGCGGCGGTCAACTGGCGCTGCCGCAGGGTGGAAGCATGACGATGGCGGACGGCTCGGCCACCGTCGAGCTGACCAACGTCTCGCGCTGGTACGGCAACGTGGTGGCGGTCAACGACATCAGCTTCCGGCTCGACGGAGGCGTGACCGGACTGCTGGGGCCAAACGGGGCTGGCAAGTCGACGATCCTGCACATGCTGGCCGGCTTCCTGGCTCCCTCGTCGGGAAGCGTCACCATCGGTGGGGCGCCGTCCTGGCGACATCCCGAGATGTACCGGCGCATCGGCCTGGTGCCTGAGCGCGAGGCGGTCTACCCGTTTCTGACCGGGCGCGAGTTCGCACGCGCCAACGCGCGGCTGCAGGGGATGACGCCCGCCGCGGCCGAGGCAGCTGCGACCCGCGCCATCG
>JAYUGK010000157.1:0-1788 GCA_043738415.1 Chloroflexota bacterium
GCATCCCGACCCTGCTCTGGGAGGGCAACGTGATTCCGGGACGCGCCACCGCGGCGGTGGCTCGCCTGGCGACGCGGATCGCCGTCTCGTTTCCGCCCACGCTCGAGCGCTTCCCGGGCCGCAGCTTCGTGTCGGGCACCCCGATCCGCTCGTTCGCGGGAATCGACCGCGAGCGGGCTCGCACCTCGTTCGGGGTGGCGCCGGGCGAGCGCCTGATGCTGGTCTTCGGCGGCTCGCAGGCCGTGGCACGCATCACCGCCGCGCTCGACGGAGCCATCGAACGCCTGGTCCCGGATTGGCACGTGCTGCATCTCACCGGGGAGGGCGGGATGGCCGCCGCACGGGAGTTGCACGAGCGGCTCCCCGCGTCGGTCCGCGATCGGTACCAGCCGCACGCCTTCCTGACCGATCGGATGACCGAGGCTCTGGTGGCGGCCGACCTGATCGTGGGGCGCGCCGGGTCCTCCACCTGCGCCGAGATCGCGGCGGTCGGCGTGGCGTCGATCCTGGTGCCGTATCCGTACGCCGGTGCCCACCAGGCCGCCAATTCGGACTGGCTCGCCGACCAGGGGGCCACCCGGGGGGTCCCCGACGCCGAGTTGGATGGCGACCGGCTGGTCGCCGAGGCGACGGCTCTCCGCGACGATACGGTGCGCGCGGCGATGGCCGCCGCGGCGCGGAAGCTAGGACGGCCGGAGGCGGCCCGGATGCTCGCCGACGAGTTGATGGCGATGGCATCCGCGCGACCGCTCCCGTCCATGGCGGGCAGCCCAGGGTGAGCCTCACCCCGCTGTCCGTAGCCCCCGCCGTGCTGGCACGGCTCGATGCCCTTGCCGTGGAACGGGGGATTCAGCTCGCGATCGATGTGCCGTTGGCACCGCTGACCACGCTGCGGGTCGGTGGCCCGGCCGATCGGCTGGTCGCGCCGCGGGACCGCGATGAGCTGCTGGCCGCGCTGCGGATCGCCCGCGATGCCCAGGTTCCCTGGCTGGTGATCGGGAATGGGAGCGACCTGGTGGTGGCCGACGCAGGCGTTCGCGGGCTGGTGATCCGCAACCGGGCCCGCTCGGTGGTGGTCTCCGATGACGTGCTGACGGCCGACTCTGGCGCCCCGCTGGCGCTGCTTGTCAAACGGTGCACCAGTGCCGGCCTCAGCGGTCTCGAGTTCGGCGTCAGCATCCCCGGCACGCTGGGCGGAGCTGTGTGGGCCAACGCCGGGGCGCACGGGGCGGAGATGCGCGACCTGCTGACCTCGGTCGAGGTGTGGGACCCGGTCACCGGCCATGTGCTCAGCATCGACAACACGGCGTGCCGGTTCGACTACCGTGAGTCGCGGTTCAAGCATGGCAGCGAGGTGATCCTCGCAGCGCAGCTGCACCTCCGACGTGACGACCCGGCGGCGATTGCGGCGCGCGTGGCCGCCGACCATGCGGCTCGCCTGGCGACCCAGCCGCTCGCAGACAAGAACGCGGGCAGCGTCTTTCGCAATCCGCCGGGGGACCATGCCGGCCGGCTGATCGACGCGGCCGGCCTGAAGGGGCTGCGGGTTGGCAGCGCGAGGGTCAGCACCCTGCACGCCAACTTCATCGTCACCGAGTCGGCGGGCCGGGCGGCCGATGTCCGCGCCCTCGGCGATGAGGTTCGCGCGGCGGTGCGCGAGCGATTCGGCGTGGACCTTCATTACGAGATCGAGTTCGTGGGCGATTGGGCGGCCGGGCCCGGCGAGCTGGCACCGTGACCAATCGGCTGCGGGTCGGGATCTTCGCCGGAGGTCGCTTGGCGGAGCAC
>JAYUGK010000158.1:0-5471 GCA_043738415.1 Chloroflexota bacterium
GCCGCGATTCCGCCCTGTGATGCCTGCCACAGGCTCCCGCTCAGGATCAGGCCCACGAAGGAGGCGGTCAGGCCGGCCAGGCCGAAGGCGATCGGCTCACGGCGCACGGCTCCGCCGGCCGACCTGGCGCCAGCCAGCAACGAGCCCGCGCCTCGTCGCGCGACCGCCCAGGGGATCGGCAGCGCCAGCAGCAGCGCCGCGCCGAAGATGGTCTCGCGCCGATAGCCGCCGGTCGCCACCGACAGCCAGTAGACCAGGTGCGCACTGATCGCCACCGAGAGGACGATCGCCAGCCCCAGGCGCCCGGTGGCGCCGATGCGCGGGCGGACGGCCGAGATGACCCCCCAGCCCGGGACAACGAACAGGAGCGGCCATACCACTACCATCGCCAACGGGGGGACGAGCCAGGCAGCGATCAGCGCGATGCCCACGCAGAGCGCGGCAACGACCGCCGCGACGCGGTGGCCGCCGCGGGCAGGCGCGATCTCGGAAATGGTCGAGGCCGGCTCGGTCATCGGGTTCGGATCATAGTCGAGCCCTATTCGGGGTCAGCCCGGACGTGGAACGCGAACGCTCGCCGGCAGCGGCTGGTGTGGGTCGAGCAGGGCCACGATCTGCTCGACCTGCGGCTTGCTGAGCAGGCGCTCGGCCCCGATGGCGGTGGCGAGGCTCTCTGCGTCGCGGAGGAGGTGAATCCCAGGCCGCTGGTCGGCATCCCATTCGACCTGTACCCCACGGGGCATGAGGAGCGCCGCCTCCACCCGCGCGGGGACCATGGCGCGTTCGAGGTACCGCTCGAGGCGGCGGCCGCCCAGCCGTGCGGCGGTGATCGTGCCGGCCTCCCAGGGGACCCAGGAGCGCGTCGCCGGGTTCCAGCGGTACCAGTGGCCGTTGCGTTTGCGGAAGCGACCTGGCTCGGCGCGAAGCGTGATCGCCCACGTGCCGCCCGGTCCGACGACCACGGCGCCGATCGGTTCGCGGGTTCCGGGTGCAACGTCGGCCACGAAGTGGAAACGGTCGTCCAGCCTCGGCGAGAGCGATCGCGCCAGCCGACCGCCGGCGGCGCCCGGATGGGCAAGCCGGTGGACCCGTGACGGGGCTCGGTGGATGAGCATGGCGACAGGGCCGAGTCTAACGCCGACGGCGCCCGCGGCCTGGCATCGAGGGCTCGGCTGGTAGCATGCCGTCGATGGACGAAACGAACCCTGACAGCCTCATCCCCGAGGCGATCCGCACCCTGCTGGCCGAGCTCGGCGAGGATCCGTCACGCGAAGGGTTGCGCGACACCCCCGATCGGGTGCGGCGCATGTACGCCGAGCTGACCGACGGCTACCGCATCGATCCTGACGCCCTCTTGAACGGCGCGGCCTTCGAGGTCGACTACGACGAGATGGTGGTGGTGCGCGACATCGAGTTCTACTCGCTGTGCGAGCACCATCTGCTCCCTTTCTTCGGAAAGGCGCACGTCGGCTACCTGCCGCGCGGCAGGGTCATCGGCCTGTCGAAGATTCCGCGCGTGGTCGACATGTACGCCCATCGGCTGCAGGTCCAGGAGCGCCTCACCCAGCAGGTGGCGACCTTCCTGATGGAGCGCCTCGAGCCCAAGGGGGTCGCCTGCGTGATCGAGGCCACCCACCTGTGCACGGTCATGCGCGGCGTCCGCAAGCAGGAGGCCACCATGGTCACCAGCGCCATGCTCGGGACCTTCCGCAGCGACCCCCGGACCCGCGGCGAGTTCCTGACCTTCATCGGTCGCACCGCAGAGCGCTAGGCCGATGCCCTACGCCCCGCTTCTGTCCGAGCCGGAGATCGCTGTGGCGCTCGGCTCGGTTCCCGAATGGCGTCGGGAAGGTGACGAACTGGGACGAACGATTCGCTGTGACACCTTCCGCGCCGCAATCGCACTCGTCAGCCGCGTCGCCGATGCCGCCGAGGCGGCCGACCATCACCCTGATATCGAGATCAACTGGAGGCGAGTCACCTTTCGCCTGACGACCAAGGCCTCGCACGGCCTGACCGCCGAGGATGTCGCCATGGCGACGACCATCGATCGGCTCGCGCGGCCGGTAGAATCGAATCCCGCATGACCGATGACGCCCGCGCCACGCCCATCCGCGTCCTGATCGCCAAGCCCGGTCTGGACGGTCACGATCGCGGCGCGAAGGTGCTGGCTCGCGGCCTGCGCGACGAGGGGTTCGAGGTGATCTACACGGGGCTGCGGCAGACCCCCGAGATGATCGCGGACGCCGCGGAGCAGGAGGACGTGGACGTGATCGGCATGTCGATCCTGTCGGGGGCGCATATGGCGCTCCTGCCGCGCGTGGTGGAGCTGTGTCGCAGCCGGGGAATGGACGACGTGCTGATCGCGGCCGGCGGGATAATTCCCGACGCCGACGTCGCGAAGCTCAAGGCCGCGGGGATCGCCGAGGTATTCGGGCCCGGAACCAGGATCGGCCAGATCGCGGGGTACCTCCGCGAGCACGCGCGCCGGCGCGCCTGAGGCGCGTGGCCGACCGCCGGGAGCTGCTGCGCGGCACCCTGACCGGTGAGCGGCGGGCGCTGGCCCGGTTGCTGACCGCCATCGAGAACGACGCTCCGGGCATCCGCGAGGTGCTGCCCGATCTCTTCTCTGCCGGGCATGGCGCCCACCTGGTGGGCATCACCGGACCGCCCGGCAGTGGCAAGTCGACCCTGGTCAGCGCGCTCACCTCCGAGTGGCGGCGGCGCGGCCGGCGGGTCGGCATCGTGGCTGTCGATCCCAGCTCGCCGTACACCGGCGGCTCGATCATGGGCGACCGGATCCGGATGATGGACCACGCCGCGGACCGCGACGTCTTCGTGCGCTCGATGGCGGCGCGAGGTGAGCTGGGCGGTCTGGCGTCGGCGACCTGGCTGGCGGTCGCGGCGCTCGACGCCGCGGGCTATGACCCGATCCTGATCGAGACGGTCGGGGCCGGGCAGAGCGAGATCGAGATCGCCCGGCTGGCCGAGACGACCGTGGTGGTCGAGGTGCCCGAGATGGGCGACGAGGTGCAGGCCATCAAGGCTGGACTGCTGGAGGTCGCCGATCTGATCGTCGTCAACAAGGGAGACCGGCCCGGCGCCGAGCTCGCCGCTCGACAGCTGCGGGCCATGCTCTCCAGCGCGGGTGGTCGCGTCGTCGGCAGTCCGCCGCCGGTGCTCATGACCACGGCCACCATCGGAGAAGGGGTCGCCGCGCTGAGCGAGGCCATCGACGCGCATCGCGCCCAGGCGCGGTCCCCCGAGCAGGCGCGCGAGCGGGCTCGCCACCAGATCCGGGCCGCGCTGGCTGATCTCGGGGCGAGGCACGCCGCGGCCGACCCGCAATGGGAGGCGACACTGGATGCGGTGGCCGAGCGGCGGCTCGATCCGATCAGCGCCGCGGAGCGGCTGCTAGGCTACGAACGGTGAGCATCGAGCGGGTCTTCGTCATCGGCGCGGGGCTGATGGGTCACGGCATCGCCCAGGTGAGCGCCGCGGCCGGCAAGACGGTCACCCTGGCGGATCGCACGATCGAGCTGGCCGACAAAGGTCGGCAACGGGTCGCCGGCAACCTTGCCCGCCAGGTCGAGAAGGGGAAGCTGGGCGCCGACGAGGCCAAAGCCATCCTTGCCCGCATTGCAGCCTCGGCCGGCGCCGACGGGGCAGGCGGCCACGACATCGTGATCGAAGCGGTCTTCGAGGACGAGTCGATCAAACGCGAGACGTGGGGGCGTTTGACCGCTGCCGCCGACCAGGGCGCCATCTTCGCCAGCAACACCAGCAGCATCAGCATCACCGGGCTGGCGACGGCCACAGATCGGCCGAGCCGCTTCATCGGCCTCCATTTCTTCTCCCCGGTCCCGGTCATGAAGCTGATCGAGATCATTCGCGGCCTCGAAACCGATGATGCGACCGCCGCCGCCGCCGGGGAATTCGCGGAGGAGCTGGGGAAGACGGTCATCGGCTCGAAAGATTACCCCGGCTTCATCGTCAACCGCATGCTGGGGCCCTTCGTCAACGAAGCGGTCTTCGCCCTGATGGACGGCACCGGTGCCGCCGACGACATCGATACCGGCGCCAGGCTGGGGCTGAACCACCCGATGGGCCCGCTGGAGCTGAGCGACTTCATCGGCAACGACGTGATGCTCAACGTGCTCGACGTGCTGTACCGCGGCTTCGGCGATCCGAAGTTCCGCGCCGCGCCGCTCCTGCGCCAGATGGTCACCGCAGGGCAGCTCGGCCGTAAGGCGGGGCGCGGTTTCTATCGCTACGACGAGAAGGGCATCAGGATCGGCTGATGGCCAGCTCCTCGGCATATCTGCGGCCGGATCCCTTCGCCCTGAGCGAGGACGAGCGCAGTGTCCGGGAGACCGCCCGCGAGTTCGCCGCGCGGGAACTGGCGCCCACTGTCGCCCAGCGCGACGAGGACGAGCACTACGACATTTCCCTGTTCCGCCGGATGGGGGAGGCGGGACTGACTGCCATCCCGTATCCGGAGGAGCTCGGCGGTGCGGGCCTCTCCTACTTCGCGTGGGTGCTCGCCTGCGAGGAGATCGCGGCGGCCGACATGGGGATGGCAATCAGCCTGTGCGTCCACGTCCTTTCCCAACTGTGCGTCTTCGCCTACGGCAACGACGAGCAGCGCGCTCGGCTGCTGCCGCCGATGACCTCCGGCGCCCAGCTGGGCGCCTTCGCCCTGACCGAGCCGGGAGCCGGTTCGGATGCCGCAGCGCTCTCCCTGCGTGCTGAACGTCACGGCGACCACTACACCCTCAGCGGCACGAAGATCTGGATCACCAACGCCGGGGCGGCGGACCGTTACATCGTCTTCGCCACGGTGGATCGAGCGCGGGCCCGCGACGGCATCACCGCCTTCGTGGTGGACGGCTCGACGCCCGGCCTTCGGGTCGGGGCGCACGAGAAGAAGATGGGACTTCGCGACTCTTGCACCGCCGAGATCGTGTTCGACAGCGCCCTGGTGCCGGTCGAGAACCGCCTGGGTGCCGAGGGCGAGGGCCTGAAAGTGGCGCTCGGGTCACTCGAGTCGGGACGCATCAGCATCGCGGCGGCCTGCACCGGCCTGGCGCGAGCCGCGCTCGAGTACGCCGCGCGATATGCAGTGGAACGGAAGCAGTTCGGCAAGCCGATCGCGGACCAGCAGATGATCAAGGCCATGCTCGCCGACGCTGCGGTGGCGGTCGAGGCATCGCGTCTCCTGACCTGGCGCGCCGCACGCCTGCGCGACGCCGGTCGAGCGGTCAGCAGCGCCGGGAGCATGGCGAAGATGTATGCCTCGGACACTGCCATGCGGGTGACCACCGATGCGGTGCAGATCTACGGAGGCGCCGGGTACAGTCGCGAGAACCCGGTCGAGCGCCTGATGCGCGATGCCAAGGTCACGCAGATCTTCGAGGGGACCAACCAGGTCCAGCGGCTGATCATCGCCCAAGAGTTGATCGAGGAGATAC
>JAYUGK010000159.1:0-5444 GCA_043738415.1 Chloroflexota bacterium
CCCGCAGCGCGAGCCGCGGCCACCAGGCGCGCGCCGGGATCGCTGACCCCGGGCATCCCGGCATCGGTGGTCATCGCCAGCGTCTCGCCGGCCGCCAGCCGAGCGAGCAGGGCGGGCAACCGCTCCGCGGCGTTGTGATCGTTGAAGGCACCTGTCGGGCGACGCACGCCCAGGTGCGCAAGGAGACGCTGCGCCATGCGAGTGTCCTCGGCGACCACCAGCGTCGCCGTGCGCAGGGCCTCGGCCGCCCGGGGCGTCAGGTCGCCCAGGTTGCCGATGGGCGTCCCGACGACCAGCAGGCGGCCTGCCACGCTCGGCCTAGCTCCCCCGCTGCGAACCGGGGCGGCGCCGCGGGTAGAGGTGATCGATGCCCGGCGTGCGAAGCGACAACTTGGCGACCGGCGGCAGCTGGCGCTTGAACTCGTTTCGCGCCACGCGCTGGGCCACCCAGGCGACAAGCGCCGGATCCAGCCCCGCGGCTGCGCAGCGCTCGGTCGTCCAGCGCCGGTCGACGAGCGCGAAGAGAACGCGGTCGAGGTCGTCGTAGGTGGCGCCCAGCTCGCCCTCGTCGGTCTGGCCGGGCCATAGGTCGGCGCTCGGCGGCTTGACAAGGATCTCCTGCGGCACGCCGAGCGCGCCGGCGACCGCGCGCAACTGGCTCTTGTAGAGGTCACCGATCGGCGCGAAGGCACTGGCCATGTCGCCGTACAGCGTGCCGTAACCGAGGAGCGCCTCGGTCTTGTTGCCGGTGCCGGCCACCAGGGCGTCGAAGGCGGCCGATCGGTCGTAAAGCACGATCATCCGCTGGCGAGCCATCACATTCCCGCGACGGACCTGGAGCGCCAGCGTCTCCTCACCGGTGATCAGCGCCAACATCGGTTCGACCATGGGCGTGATGTCGATCCGCTCGCTGCGGCAGCCGAGCGCCGCGACCACCCGATGTGCATCGGTCTCGGAATCTGGCGACGAGGTCCGGTAGGGCATCAGGACGGCGAGCAGGTTGTCCGGGCCGGCCGCGCGGGCGGCCAGGTACGCGACCGTCGCCGAGTCAACCCCTCCTGAGAGCCCCACCACCAGCCTCGAGAAGCCGGTCTGCTCCAGCTGCGCGCGGATGAAGGCCACGATGATGCCGATCACCTGCTCGGCGTCGATCTCCGGCAACGGGGCAGCTCGCTCGCTCATGCCTCGCCCTCATCGGCCGGCACGGGCAGCCCCGCCCTCTCGGCGAGGATCCGGTCCATCTCGCGCCGGACCAGCTCGAGGCGCTCGTCGGCGAGCAGTGGAAGGCTGTAGCGCTGCATGCGCAGGTCACCGGTCTCCAGGGCCCCAACTAGGAGCGCCTCCTCGTAGAGCGGCGCCTGTGCGATCGTGGAGCCATCGGCCGCCAGCAGGCGCGAGCCGCCCCAGAAGGTGAGCCCTTCCTCGTTGCCAACCCGGTTGCAGAACGCGATCGCCACCGTGCCGAGCAGCGCATAGGTGTCCTGCATCTTGTGCCAGCCGGCGATGGCGGCCAGCCCCGCAGAGCTGCCCGGCGCACGGGCAGGGCCAGCGGCCAGGTTCACCAGCAGTCCAGCGCCGTCATGCGCCTGCAGCATTGGCAGGCTGGCATGCCAGAAGTCCTCGCAGATCGAGAGGCCGATCCGCCCCACCGGCTCCCCCACCGCGTGCGTCCGGATCTGATCGCCCGGACGCGTGAAGCGCCCCTCGTCGAACATGCCGTAGGTGGGCAGGTAGACCTTGCGGTGCAGGCCGATCAGCTGTCCATCGCGCAGCAGCGCGGCGCTGTTGCAGAAGCGATGCGCATCGGTCTCCTCCACGAAGCCAATGGCCACCAGCATGCCGGGCACCTCACGGCTGAGCGCGGCCAGGCGCTCATCGTCGGCGCGCATCGCGACATCCGGAACCAGGTCCGCGAGCAGGTAGCCAGTGAGCGCCAACTCGGGAAAGACGGTGAGTTGCGCCCCCTCGCCAGCGGCCCTGCGCAGCCAGCCCCATGCCAGCTCCAGGTTCGCGCCCACCTCCCCGAGGCGCGGGGCGCATTGCGCCAGCCCGATTCGGTACTCCACGCAGGAAGCCTAACTCGACGGCGGCCTGATGATGCGGGTGGCGGCGCGCCAGGCCTCAGGCGTGGGGCGGGCCAGGCTCGTAGAAGTGCACACCCCGCGCAGGCTCCTTGGCCCCTTCCCCTTCGCCGGTGACGGGGACCTGCCGCTTCTCCAGCCGGGCAGGCAGGTCCGAGACGGCGATCGGAAAGTGGCAGGCGACCTCGTGGCCAGGCGCCACCTCGACCAGCGCCGGAACCTCGACCGCGCAGCGCTCCTGTGCCTGGAAGCAGCGAGTCCGGAAGACGCACCCGCTCGGCGGGTTGATCGGGCTCGGAAGGTCGCCCTGGAGCATGATCCGGGTCCGATGCCGTTGTCGCTCTGGATCTGGGATCGGCACAGCCGAGAGCAGGGAGTGCGTATAGGGGTGGAGCGGTCTCGAGTAGATCACCTGCCGCGGCGCGGTCTCGACGATGTGGCCGAGGTACATGACCGCGACGCGGTGCGAGATCTGCCGCACGACCGCGAGGTCGTGGGCGACGAAGAGGTAGGCGATCCCGAACTCCTGCTGGAGGGCCCGGAGGAGGTTGAGGATCTGGGCCTGGATCGAGACGTCGAGTGCGGAGACCGGCTCGTCGCAGACGATCAGCTTCGGCCGGAGCGCAATCGCCCTCGCGATCCCGATCCGCTGGCGCTGACCGCCCGAGAATTCGTTCGGGTACCGGTTGTAGTGTTCCGGGTTCAGGCCAACCCGCTCCATCAGCTCCAGGACTGCGTTTCGGATCCCGCCCGGCGGCTCCACCCCCTGGACCCGGAATGGCGAGCTGATGATTCCGCCGACGGTGTGGCGCGGGTTCAGGGCGTTGTACGGATCCTGAAAGATCATCTGCGCTTTGCGCCGAACCGGCAGCAGCGCCCGCGCCGAGAGGTTGGTGATCTCCTGGCCTTCGATCTGGATCCGGCCGCCGGTCGGACGGACCAACATCAGGATCGACCTGGCCGCGGTCGTCTTGCCCGACCCGCTCTCGCCGACGAGTCCAAGGGTCTCGCCCGGGGCGATCCTCAGGTCGATCCCGTCGACGGCCTTCACCGCGCCGATGGTGCGGGGGATGATCCCGCGTGACCGAACAGCGAAGTAGGTGCGCAGATCGGAGACCCGGAGGATCTCGCCCGTCTCGATCGTCACTGGGGTTCTCCATTCAGGACACGCAGTACGTCGCGCGCGATCTGCTGGCGCTCCTCGATCCGGAGGTGGCAGCGCACGAGGTGGCCCGGCACGGACGGCAGGAGGTCGGGGCGAAGGGTCAAACAGGCTCCCCCGCTAACGCGGTCGGAGTAGTTGCAGCGCGGCTGGAAGACGCAGCCTTTCGGGAGGTTGATCGGCGACGGAGGGTTGCCGCGAATCGGGTCGAGCCGCTCAGGCAGCTCCCGGTCCATGCGGGGGACCGACGAGAGGAGCCCGAGCGTGTAGGGCATCTCGGGCCCTTCGTAGAGCACCGCCGTCGGAGCGACCTCGACGATCCGGCCGCCGTACATCACCACGACCTCGTCGGCGACGTCGGCGACGATCCCGAGGTCGTGGGTGATCAGGATGACCGTCGTCCCGAACTCGGCCTGCAGGGCCGAGATCAGCTCGAGGATCTGGGCCTGGACGGTCACATCGAGCGCCGTTGTCGGCTCGTCGGCAATCAGGAGCGCGGGAGAGTTGATGAGCGCCATGGCGATCATCACGCGTTGACGCATTCCGCCCGAAAGTTGGTGCGGGTAGGCGTCGACCCGCTGCTCGACCGCCGGGATCCCGACATGGCGCAGCATCTCGATCGTTTCGCGGCGCGCCGCCGCCGCTCCGATCTGCCGGTGGGCACGGATCGCTTCGACGATCTGGTCGCCGATCCGATAGAAGGGGTGCAGGCTCGACATCGGATCCTGGAAGATCATTGCGATCTCCGAGCCCATGAGCGCCTGCATCTCGTCCTGCGGCAGGCCGAGCAGCTCCTGTCCGTCGAGCCAGATCTCACCCGAAACCTGCGCGGCCTTTCGGTTGATGAGGCCCATGATCGCCTGGGCGGTGACGCTCTTGCCTGAGCCCGACTCCCCGACGATCGCGAGCGTCTTGCCGCGCTCCACGGAGAGCGAGACGCCATCGACGGCGTGCACGAGGCCGTCCTCGGTGGGGAAGGAAACCGCGAGGTCGGTCACGGACAGGAATGGCCGCTCGTCCGGCGAGCCGCGGGTCTGCATCAGGTGATCCTCACCCGGGGGTCGACCACCGCGTAGAGCATATCGACGACCAGGTTCGCGACAATGAGGATCGTCGACGTCAAGAGCGTGATGCCGGTGATCAGGGGGAGGTCCGAATCGGTGATCGAATTGACGGCCAGCGCACCGAGCCCGGGGAGGCTGAAGATATTTTCCGAGATGATGGCGCCGCCGAGCAGGTAGGCGAGGTCCAGCCCGGCCGCCGTGACGATCGGGGTCAACCCCGCCCGGAGGGCGTGCTTGACGACGACGACGCGCTCCGGCAAGCCCTTCGCACGGGCGGTCCGCACGTAGTCGTCACCGAGGACCTCGAGCACCTGGTTGCGGGTGAGACGCATGTAGAACGCTGCGTTCAGGGTCGCGAGGACGATCCACGGCAGGAGCATCGTCTGGAAGAACTGGACCGGGTTCTCGAACGGCGATACGTACGAGGGGAACGGCAGGAGCTGCCACTTGATGATGACGAAGAAGATGAGAACGAGCCCGATGAAGAACGCCGGAAGCGAGTAGCCCATCATCGAGACGGTCATGATGACCCGGTCCTGCCAACGTCCGCGCTTAAGCGCCGCGATGATGCCTAACGAGATCCCGGCGACGAGCCAGAGGATGAACGCCCCGATCGCGAGGTAGAAGGTGACCGGGGCGGCACGCGCGATCAACGACATCACCTGCTCGTGCCGATTGAACGAGTAGCCAAGACATGGCACATCGCATTTGATCGGCTGGGGCGAGTCCGGGGAAAAGGTGCGGCCGACAAAGATCCCCGACACGAACTTAACGTACTGGGTGAGGACCGGCTCATCCAGGCCGAGGCGATGTCGGTTCCCCTCAATGATCGACGGGGTGCAGGCCCTGCCGCAGGTCAGCCGGGCAGGGTCGCCCGGCAGCAGGTTGAAGAGGAAGAAGACCGCGACGGTGAGGAGGAAGAGGAGCAGGAACATGCCGAGGACTCGGCGAACCAAGTATGCAAACACGCGGCCTGCCCTCCGTCACCAAACGTTGCGTCCCCGGGGGAGCGGCTTCGCCGCTTCCCCGGGGACCTGAACGCTAGTTCCTAACTACGCGGGACGCTGGTCCCCGCCTACTTGATGACGTACATCTCGCCGTACGGCCACGAGCCATACGCCGCCCAGCGATAGACAG
>JAYUGK010000160.1:0-5419 GCA_043738415.1 Chloroflexota bacterium
CGCGTCAAGGGTCGTCGGGACGGTAAACGGGTCGAACGCTCCGGCGTCGCGGAGCTCGTCCACGAGATGCGAGGCATCTGCCCTCAGGGCGATCCCGCAGCGCTCCACGTGATATGGCTCGTGCGGTGGTTGATCGCCGACGTCTGCGCCCCAGGAGAGGATGTCACCCCCAAGCAACCACGGCACGTCCGCGATATCGGGCGGCAGGTCCGCCAGCGCCCCGCCGTATGGCTGTGCATCGAGAAATACCCGGAAGTGCGTCGCTTCGACGGTGCAGGGATCGCGATCGGCCCAGGCGTCATCAGTCAGCCACGTGTCGAAGACGATCATCTGAGCGCCCAACAGGTCGAGCGCCTCCCGTTCGGGGGAAGGCTCGTAGTAGAGCGCATCGTCCGGAAACATCGACGTCCAAGTCACTGTGACCGCACCGACCCTCGAGCCGATCGTGATCCCATAGCCACTGCCGCCGCGCCCCGGTGCTTCGACGTTGGGCAGCGGCACCGGATTGTAGGAGCCGCTCTGACCAAACAGGCCGGTCGCTGTCACAGTCGCCCGTAGCTGCGCAATCCCGTCTGGCGTGAGTCGGCGGGCGAGCATCCAGGCCCCGTCGCTGGCATCGCCGCCGAAATCGCCCCAGGTTAGGTCTGGTGTCAGGACCTGGCCGTCCTCATAGACACTGATGACCCAATCGCGCCCGGTTTCTGACAGGTTTTCGATCCGCAGGGCGAGTGGGACGGTCTCGTCGAGGTCGGTGCAGGCGGCGTATTGCGCACCATGAGAGGCCTGTGGCGTGGGATTGATGGAGGGAGCATTGGATGCGGCGAAGGACGGGTTCGCATCCGCGCTTGACGGGGTCGAAGACGGGCTGGTGATCGGGATGATGTTGACAGCCGCCAGACCGACCAGGATGGCCGCCGCGACCACCACGAGGATCCCCACCAGCGCCGCCCGATTTCTCATCGGCACAGCGCGATGATATGGACGGTCGGCCGCGTCGCGTCAAGGGGCTTGGCGAAATAGGACAGGCGTTCTATCATGGTCCGTCCAATGGACACGCCGGACGACTACTGCGAGTTGCACGCGCACAGCAACTTCAGCTTTCTGGACGGCGCGAGCCACCCTGAGGAGCTGATCGCCCGGGCGGCCGTGCTGGGCATGCCCGGGCTGGCGGTCACCGACCACGCCGGCCTGTACGCGGCGGTCCGCCTGTCGAAGGCGGCCGCCCAGACCAGGACCGATGACGCCCGGGCGGCGGGCCTCTCCCCGGTCACCGCCATCATCGGGATCGAGCTGACGATCCCGCGGGACGAGGGGGAGCTGCGCCTGGCACACCGCGGGCGGAAACTGAACGACCCGTACCGCGGGGAGCGGGCCAGCCGGGGCTGGCCCGGCGAGCTGCATGCCGGCCCGATCCCCGGGGATCACCTCGTGCTGCTGGCCCGCGATGCGGACGGCTACACCGCCCTGTCGCGTCTCGCCAGCCGCGGCCACCTGGCCGGGGAGAAGCAGTACCCCATCTTCGAGCAGGCGCTGGTCGAGGCGGCGCTCGCCGAGGGGCGCGGCCACCTGGTCGGGCTCTCCGGCTGTCGCAACGGGGAGGTGCCGCGTCACCTGCTCGCCGGGGAGCGGGCCGCGGCGAGCGAAGCGGCGCGACGTTGGGCACGGCACTTTCCTGACGGCGACTTCGCGGTGGAGCTGTCGCATCACCTTGAGCCCGATGACGACTGGCTGGTGGCGCAGCTCGCCCAGCTGGCGCACGACGCCGGCCTGCCGACCGTGGTCACCAACGAGGTGCATTACGCCGAGCCCGGGGGCCATCGGCTCCAGGACGTGCTGGTCTGCATCCGCCATGGCGCCACCCTCGACCAGGCGCGCGAGCTGCTCCTGCCCAACGCCGAGTTCCGCCTGAAGAGCGCGACGGAGCTGGCGGCCATCGGCGCAGGACTGGCGGACGCGGGCGCCCGCCGGGCGTGGCAGGAGGGGATGGCGCGCGCGGCGGCCATCGGCCAGGGCTGCGCGCTCGACCTGAACTTCGAGCGCTATCGGTTTCCGGGCTTCACGGTCCCCGAGGGCGAGACGCCGTTCTCATATCTCTACCAGCGTGCACACGAGGGCTTACGCGTCCGTTATCGGCCCATTACCCGACAGTCGGTGAAGCAGCTGGCCCACGAGCTGGAGATCATCGAGCGCACCAACCTGGCCGAGTTCTTCCTGATCGTCTGGGACCTGATGGAGTTCGCGCGGCGCAACCGGATCATCGGCCAGGGAAGGGGGAGCGCCGGCGATTCGATCGTGGCCTACTGCCTGGGCATCACCAAGGTCGACCCGATCGCCCACAAGCTCCTCTTCGAGCGCTTCATCAACGAGGCTCGCACCCTGCCCGATATCGACATCGACTTCGACGTCAACCGCCGCGAGGAGGTGATCCAGTACCTCTACACCCGCTACGGCGAGGACCATGCGGCCATGGTCTGCACGGTGATCACCTACCGGGCTCGAAGCGCGGTGCGCGAGGTGGCCAAGGCGCTCGACTTCCCGACGGAGGTGATCGACAAGATCGCCAAGGCGCTCGACACCCGCGATGCGACTGATCTCGCCAGCGACCTGGCGCTGGACGGCTCCTTCGGCTGGCTCTTCGAAGAGCTCGGCATTGCGCCGGAGGCCGATGGAGTGACCCCTGCCCTGCGTCCCGACCTGGCCGACGCCGAGGCGCGGGCGCGCGAGACGGCCGGCGACCACGACGGGCGGCCGTACAGCGAGAGCGGCTGGTATCCACCGCGTCGGCCGGGGGTGCTCGATGCATCGGTCGTGACCGTCAAGCACGAGGGCTGGCAGCAGAAGCGCTACGGGCCGGGCGGGCTGCGGCAGGTCGCGGAAAGCGCGCGGGTCGGGCCGCCGCCGGTCGGGCCGCCGCCGGTCGTGCGCGAGGTCGTGCGCGTGGACCCGGAGAGCGGGATGCCGATCGAGGAGCGGCGCCGGCCGAGCGTGCTGCCCGTGGCTGGACAGATTCACACCGGGCGTGCGCGAAACACGATTTCCGGCCACGCAGAGGTCGCCGATGGGAAGGCTCGTGCTCAGGATGAGCCCATTTCCGGTGCCGGCAGACCCGAAACACCGCTTGGCGCACACCTCGTAGGAATTTGGCAAGAACCGGGACCTGAACTGGGATCCGAGGGCCCAGCGACGCCCCGAAACCGCTGGCAGTGGCTCCTCGCGCTGTGCGCCGAGATCGACGGCTTCCCGCGTCACCTGGGAATCCACGTCGGCGGGATGCTGGTCACTCGCACCCCGCTGATCGACCTCGTCCCGATCGAGCGGGCCGCCATGCCCGGCAGAGTGGTGACCCAGTTCGATAAGGAGGACATCGAGGCGCTGGGCCTGGTGAAGATCGACCTCCTCTCCCTGCGAACGCTGGGCGTGGTGTCAGAGGCGCTCGACCGGATCGAGCGCGACACGGGGCAGCGCATCGACCTCGACAGCCTCCCCCACGACGACCCCGAGGTCTACCGCACCATCCGCGCTGCCGACACGGTGGGCATGTTCCAGATCGAGAGTCGCGCCCAGATGCAGGCGCTGCCGAAGAGCAGGCCGGAGCGCTTCGAGGACCTGGTGGTGCAGGTGGCGATCATCCGCCCGGGTCCGATCCAGGGCAACGCGGTGCACCCGTATCTGCGCCGGCGTGCCGGAACCGAGCCGGTCACCTACCTGCATCCGAGCCTCCAGCCGATCCTGGAAGACACCCTGGGCGTGATCCTCTACCAGGAGCAGGTGATGCAGATCGCGATCGAGGTATGCGGCTACACCGCCCTCGAATCGGACATCTTCCGCAAGGCGATGGGCTCGCATCGGTCGCATCGGCAGATGGAGAACGAGCAGGCCCGCTTCGTGGCCGGCGCCATGCGCACCGGCCTGACCCAGCTCGACGCGGAGGAGCTCTTCCGGCGGGCCAGCGCCTTCGCCGAGTTCGGCTTCGCCCGGGCCCACGCCGCGGCCTTTGCCAAAATCACCTACGACACCGCCTGGCTCAAGCTGCACTACCCGGTCCACTACTACGCCGGGATCCTCAATAACCAGCCGATGGGCTTCTACTCGCCGGCCGTGATCGTCGGCGATGCCAAGCGGCATGGCGTGCGGGTGCTGCCGGTGGACGTCAACGCATCACGCTGGGAGCACGAGGTCGAGCGGCTGCCCGACGGCGCCTTCGCCCTGCGGCTGGGGATGCGCCAGGTGAAGGGGATTGATTCCTCGGCGCGTGAGGCGCTGGAGCGCGAGCGCGCCATCGGTCCATACACCAGCGTGCGCGACTTTGTGGCACGCATTGGCCTTGGGGAGCAGGTGGCCGAGCGACTGATCGCCATCGGTGCCTTCGACTGGACCGATGCACCCCGCCGCGAGCTGCTCTGGCAGCTGCGCAGCACCCTGGCAGACGCGAATCCTGCGCGTCCCGCGCTGGGCCTGACCGATGACGCGCAGCGCGAGCTGGGGGCGACCCTGCCCCCGATGACCTTCGCCGAGCGGATTGCGGCCGATTACCGCGAGCTGGGCCTCTCGCCGACCGCCCACGCGGTCGAGCTCTTCAGAGAGCGGCTCACCCAACGGGGAGTGGTGCCCATCGGGGAGGCGGGGAAGCGGGGGGATCGGTCCCGGGTGCGGCTGGCGGGGCTGGCGGTCAGCATCCAGCACCCGATGACCGCCAAGAACTTCGTCTTCATCGCCCTGGAGGACGAGACCGGCATGATCAACGTCACGGTGCGGCCGCAGGTCTACACCGCGCACCGGGCGATCCTGCACCGCAATCCGCTGCTGGTCATCGACGGCCTGCTCCAGGTCGAGGGAGAGGTGCTCAACGTGGTGGCAGAGCGGATCCACCCGGTCGACGCGGTGATCAACGAGCAGGCGCGCGAAACGCGGCTCCCACTCGACAAGCAGCAACGCCTCTTCCGCTGACCGAACTCCGAAAAAGCGGGCTAGGAAACGGTCGGCACTCCGAGCAGGCCGGGCAGCAGGTTGCCGAAGAAGAAACCCGCGACGCCCGCGAAGGCGCCCAGCAGGAGGATCTCGGCACCCGAACGCAGCCAGGGGCGCTGCGTCCAGCGCGACTTGACGGCGCCGATCCCGAACAGCACCCCGGCCGTGGCAACCACCGACACCCAGGTGGCCACGCCGACCTCCAATAGCAGGTACGGGAGGATCGGCACCAGCGCGCCGATCCCAAAACTGCCCCCCATGATCAGCGCTCCCTGAGTGGGACCTCCCTCGGAGTGGGAGCCGGTCAGCCCAAGCTCCTTCTCGGTCATCGTCTTGAGCAGCACCTCCGGGTGGGCGGCAATGGTTGCCGCCATGGTCGCAGCCGTCGCGCGCGGCAGCCCATCCTCCTCGAGCATGTAGGCCATCTCCGCCTCGGCCTCGCCGGGGCGCT
>JAYUGK010000161.1:0-5395 GCA_043738415.1 Chloroflexota bacterium
CGCGCCGCACGCGGCCGCGGTGGCCGCGGTCGATCCGACCGCTCCGACCGTGGCGGACGCGGCGGCGGCGATCGCCCGCCGCGTGAGTTCCGGGCCGACCATCCCCCCCGCGAACCAAGGGCCGACCGTCCCCCCCGCGAACCCGCCCCGTTCATCCCCGGAAAGCCACTCGACGAGCTCACCGAGAAGGAGCGCGCGACGCTTGGCGAGGCCCAGGCGGTCCTCGAAGAGCTTCTGCGGCTGATGGACCTCCCCGGCACTGTCGAGATCCTGACCGGCGGCGAATCGGTCCGACTGAACGTCAAGGGCTCCGACATGGGGCTCCTGATCGGTCGCCGCGGCGAGAAGCTGGCCAGCCTCCAGCACCTGGTCAACCTGATCGTCGCCAAGCGTGAGGGTGAGTACACCCGCATCGCGGTCGACGTGGAGAACTACCGCGGTCGTCGAGAAGAACAACTGCGTGATGTCGCCGACCGGGCGGCCAAGCGGGTCATCCAGACCGGCAAGATCATCCAGCTCGAGCCGATGCCGGCGGTCGAGCGGCGGATCGTGCACATGGCCCTGGTCGAGAACCCGAAGGTCCGCACCCAGAGCGTCGGCGTGGATCCGAACCGTCGCATCGTGGTCCTGCCGGCTACCAAGGTCGACGCCTAGCCTGTCTGCGATGGTTGAACCCGGGAGGTTCGTTTCCGTCGGCCGGCTGACCGCGAACGGCGCGTGGGTTGGACTGCGCCGCGTGGCTGATCGCTGGGACCTCGTCTTCGGAGACGCAGACGGGTCGCTGCCGACGGACCTGCCCCGCGGTGTGCCAGACCGGCCTGGGTTGGTTGCAGCAGCGATCGCCTACTTCTCGGAGGCGCTGGGCGACCCCCCGGTCGCCTACGAGGCGACCCAGGCCGACCTGGCCGATTTGATCGGCTGGCTCGCCGAGACCGAGCCCAAGGTGGGGGCCGCGGCCCGATTGCGAGAGGCGCTGGAAGCGGTCGACGACGGGCTCCCCGGCGACGCCGTGGCCAACCGGCTCACCGCTGTCAACGAGGACGAGCAGATCGATCCGATCGACCTGCTCGTCCAGACGTACCGGGCGCGTCAGGCGCCCCGTTGAGAGTCTCGGGCGGAACCTAGCCCTGGCGCTCCTCGTCGGAGCCGGCCGGGTCCGTCATCGGGTCATGCATCGGCTCGGCCATGGTGGGAGCCATTGGCTCAGCCATGGGCGGTGCCATCGTTGCGGGCGGCGGAGTCGCAGCGGGAGGTGCGGGAGGGGACGAGGTGGGGCCCGGTCCGCTCGTCATGCCGATCTGGAACTTGCCGCCCTCTGACTGGAACTCCTTCCAGCCGGCCCAGCCCATCAGCAATCCTCCGACGATCCCGAGCACAGCACCGAGGTACCAGTAACCGCCGTACAGGGCACCGAGCGCGCCAAACGCAGCCAGTAGCGCAAGCAGGGCGAACAGTGCACCGATCCCCGAGAAGCCACCCACGATCATCATTAGCGATCCCTTTGAGCCGGGCAGTTTCGTGCTGGGGGAGAGCTGGGGCAGGAAGATGATCACCAGCATTGCGATTCCGGTCAGCAAGCCGAACGAAGCGCCGCCTCCGAAACTGAGGAATGCCCCCACGGTCGCCGCCACGGCGCCATACACCGCCAATTTGTCGTTCGAGCTGAGCTTGGAGAAGTCCATGAAGTCCTTGCCTCCCAATCACCGCGGCGACGATGCGTGGAGCGCCGTGGACGTGCCGCTTGGCTGCGACCTTAGCACAGGGAGAGTGCCGTTCATAGGTGCCAGATGGCATCCGCAGAGGCGGCTGGGCTCGACGGTCAACGCTCTCGGAAACGAGGAATGGCGGCCCGCTGAAGCCGTACCGCCATTCGGGATGAGTGCTGGTGGAGATGGGGGAGAATCGAACTCCCCGTCCAGAACCGAGTCGCCGGGAACGTGCTACAGGTGTTTCCGGCCTACTTCGAGCTTCGCCTGCGGGCCCCCGACCGGCGGGGTGCTCCGTTCGCTATCCGGCTGACCTCTCGGCCCTTTGGCGCCACTCACCGGAGTCGGCCGCGCCGCATCTCGCCAAATGACGCCTTCACGGCCCGGCAAGAGGAGACCGTGTCGGCGCTCGTCGCTATTTAGGCGGCGAGGGTGTAACTACTGGTGCCAGTTACTGGCTTTACCCGCGGTTTAACGAGGCCTGCGGGCGACCTCGACCTGCAGTTCCCGGTCCCTGAGCCCTGTCGAAACCTGACATCCCCACGGACCGAATGACCGATCAATGATAGCACGGCCGATTTTGGCCTAGAGCTTGATCCGTTCCTTGACCGTGCGCTCGAGCTCGCGCCGGACATCGCGTTCGGCGATGGTGCGCCGCTTGTCGTGGGCTTTCTTGCCCCGCGCGACGCCGAGCTCAAGCTTGGCCATCCCGTCGCGGATGTAGAGCTTGAGCGGCACCAGGGTGAGCCCCTTGGCCTGGGACTTGCCGGCCAGCTCGGCGATCTGGTCGCGGTGCAGGAGGAGCTTGCGGACGCGGGTTGGCTCGTGATTGTTGCGGTTTCCCTGCTCGTACGGGGCGATGTGGGCACCGATCAGCCACGCTTCGCCGCGCTCGACCCGCGCATAGGCCTCGGCCAGGTTCGCCCGTCCGGCGCGAATCGACTTGATCTCGGTTCCGGTCAGCACGATGCCCGCCTCGAGGGTCTCCTCGATGGCGTATTCGTAGCGGGCGCGCCGATTGACGGCTACGGTCTTGTCGGGCATCGGTCTACCGTGGGATCCATCCTAGACAACGTTGGGGAGCGGGAAAGGAAAGAGCCGGCCGCTTCGGCCGGCTCTTTCGTCGCTACCACGCGAAGAGGTGTTAGTTCACCGCCTCGGTGGTGGCGTGACAGGGGCTATCCACTGCACACCACCTCCTTTCGTTGCGCGGGATGCTAGCAGCCGCCTACCCGGCGCGCAATGCGCAGATTGGATCAGGCTGCCAGCAGGCGTGCCCGAATGAAGGCCGCCGAAGAGCTCAGCTCGGCCACGGCGCGCTCCAGGTAGAGATCCCGCTCGGGAGGCGTTCCATCAGGCACCTCCACGGCGATCTGCGGCTGCACCCCGTCGGGTGCCACCGAATGGTGATCGGGGGTGAACCAGCGTGAGACGGTGACGCGCACACCGCCCTTGTTCTGCAGCTCGGTCCAGACCTGCACCGTGTTCTTCCCGAAGGTGGCCTGGCCGATGATGGTCGCGCGGTGGCGATCGAGGAGCGCGCCGCTCACGATCTCGGAGGCTGAGGCGCTCCCCTTGTTGACGAGCACCATCAGCTTCAGCTTCGGATCGGTGGCCAGTCCTCCCGAGACCGCCTCCCAGCGCTTGACCTCCCCGCCGGACGACTCCTGCGTGAAGATCAGGCCCGAGCCGATGAACTCCGATGCGATCCGATTGGCCGCGTCGATGTAGCCCCCGCCATTGCTGCGAAGGTCGAAGATGATGGATGTCGCGCCGTCATCGAGCAGTTGCTTCAGCCCGTCATGGAACTGGTCGGCGCTCGCGGGGCTGAAGGCATGCAGCGCGATGTAGCCGATCTTGCCGTCCAGCAGGCGCGTGGTCACCTCCTCCCGGGTGATTTCGGAGCGGGTGATCTTCAGGTCGAAGGTCCGCGCGCCGCGACGGATGGTGAGCGTCACGTCCGTGCCAGCCTCGCCGCGCACCTTGCCGACCTCGTCCTGCATGGAGGCGCCGTTGACGGACGCCCCATCGATCGCGGCGATGATGTCTCCCGCGAGCAGGCCGGCCTTGTCGGCGGGTGAGCCGGCCAGCGGCGCGACCACCACCAGGACACACTTGTCCGAGAGCTCGGTGCAGGAGGCGAGATCCGTGGGGTTGTCGATGTTCTTCACCGACATCTCCGCGCCGATGCCGCTGAATTTGCCAGACAGGCTGCCCAGCGCCTGCTGGTATTGCTCGGGTGTCATGTAG
The DNA here is from genome assembly GCA_043738415.1 of Chloroflexota bacterium. Taxonomy (GTDB): domain Bacteria; phylum Chloroflexota; class Limnocylindria; order QHBO01; family QHBO01; genus CF-167. The sequence goes on from JAYUGK010000161.1 coordinate 3,957, forward strand.
CCGCTGAACGGATCCTTGACCCCGTATTCGAAGAGTCCCTTAATCGCCCCGTCGACCAGCTGCGTGTCGTCGAGCTTGTCGACGTACTCGTGCTTCACCTTGTCGTAGGCCTCGCACAGCGCTGCGAATTCGGGAGCTGGGGCAGCACAGCCGCCTGCCACCTCGGACCCGCCAGCGGTGAGGTAGCCGGCCACGAAGAGCACGGTCCCAAGCATGGCGGCCAACACCAGGGAGACGACCCAGGTCACCGGCGACCGCCCGGCCGGAGCGGGGCGCTGCGGCGGGTCAGTCGACAACGTCGATGCTCGCACGGGGCTGTCTGGCGGCGTCGGCTCGGTCATGGGCGGGCGGAGTGTAGCACCGGGCCCGCTCGAGCCCGGTTGCGCGCCGATTAGGTTCCCTTATTGAGGACGACCCGGACCTAGGTGGCCGATGACAGGTTGGACCGGACGCTGATCCAGCTCCCCAGGGCCCCAACTGACAGTCCAACCCCCAATACCACTGCCGAGAGGACCGCCAGGAACCGGGAGCTGACGGCGGTCGGCATCTCGAAGACGCTGACCATGATCGGCTGTATCGGCTCCCAGACAACTGCCACCAGGACGATGGTGATCACCGAGCCGATCAGTCCGCACAGGATCCCCTCGAGGATGAACGGCCACCGGATGAACGAGTCGCTTGCCCCGACCAGCCGCATGATCTCTATCTCCCCCGAGCGGCTGTAGACCGCGATGCGGATCATGTTCACGATCATGAACAGCACGGTCAGCCCTACCAGCACAAGTGCGGCAATGCCCACCGTACGGATCACCCCGATGATGCCGAGCAGCTTGTTGTAGTCAACCTGCTTGGTGGTGATCTGTGACACCTCGTACCGGCCGGCCAGCGCATTGCTCACCGAGGTGCCCATCTTCGGGTCGGTCAGGGCGACCTCGATGCTCGCCTGCAGCGTGATCGAGGCACCGCCCAGGTTCAGCTCCTGGCCCTGCTCGCGATATACCTTGCGCAGCCGCTCCATCGCCAGCTCGGGGCTGACATACCCGACCCCGGCCACGCCGGGGAGCTGTTTCACGTCGGAAAGCAGCGGCTGGAGCTCGGCGTCGGTCAGGCCATCACGCAGCCGGGCGGTCACGCCCACCTTGCTCTCGATGAAGGCCAGCCCGCTGTCGAGTCCCGCGATCACGATGAAGAGACCGGACAACAGAACCAGCATCAGGACGACAGTGGCGGTGGCGGCGAGGCTCATCATTGCGTTGCGCCAGAAGCCCTGCCAGGCGCGGACCACGGCGAACGCCACGAATCGGACGAACGGCATCGGTCTAGTACTCCCGCTCGTAGGCGGCGCCCGACTCGTCGCGCACCAGCGTGCCCTGTTCCAGGGCCAAAACGCGGCGCCGCATGGCGTTCACGATCTCCTGGTTGTGCGTCGCCATCAGCAC
>JAYUGK010000162.1:0-5376 GCA_043738415.1 Chloroflexota bacterium
GGTGCGGGACCGGGCCGACTCGCAAAAGGTCGAGCGCCAGGCCGGCCGCTTCCAGCGCGCGTTCGACCCGCCCGCGGTCGTAGCGCACCTTGCGGAACCGCACCTTCAGGTCGGCGCCCGCGGTCTCGACCATGGCGTAGTGCGCCCGCGGGTCGTCTTCTGAGCCGCAACCGACGCTGCCGGCGGCCACGAACCGGCCGGCCCCCACCACCCGGTGAAAGGTCTGGTGCGTGTGGCCGAAGCAGAACAGGTCGTCACCCTCGGTGGCGGCGATCCGGCTCAGGGTCCGGCTGGGCCGATCGCTCCACAGGTACTCGTTCTGGCGCGATGGCGAGCCATGGAACAGGAAGGCAGACCGATTCCCAACCGTGAGCCGCAGCGTCGGTGGCAGCTGCCGCAGCCAGCGTCGGTTGTCGTCGTTGACGTGGGCGATCGTCCACCTCAACGAGGCAATGCCCTGCGCCTCCGCCTCGGGCGATGCCCAGATCGAGCCCGGCTGCTCCCGGTCCATGCCGACCGCCTCGTCCCAGTTCCCCTGCACGGTCGGCACTTCGAGCGCTCGCAGCTGGCTGACCACCTCGTCCGGATGCGGGCCGCGACCGACAAGATCGCCGAGGCACCAGACGGCATCGCAACCCAGGGTCATGGCATCGTCGAGCACGGCTCGCAAGGCGGGCAGGTTCGCATGGATGTCGGCCAGGATCGCGGTGCGCATCGGCCCGATTGTCCAGCCGGTGTGCAGCGGGGGGAATCCCCCCTCGGGGGGACTTCAGTTCGAGCGGAGGTCGGCACCCACGCCCATGAACGGGGCAGCGATCACGCTGATCCGGCCGGCAACCGTCCGAGCCAGCTCGCGGAGGGCGGCCCCGGCTGGCGAGTCGTCGCTGCCGGGGTGCTGCGAGGAGGTGATCGGTGCGCCGGCGTCGCCTCCACTGCGCACGCCCGGCTCGAGCGGGATCCGCGCCAACACGTCGAGCCCGAGTTCCCGCGCCAGCGACGCGGCGCCGCCCGTACCGAAGATATCGTGCTCGGCACCGCAGTCGGGGCAGATGAAGCCGCTCATGTTCTCGACCACGCCGAGCGTCCGTACGTTGACCTTGTTGAACATGCCGATCGCCTTGCGCGCGTCGGCCAGGCTCACCTCCTGCGGGGTGGTCACGATGACGGCGCCGGACAGCGGAATCAGCTGGCTGAGACTGAGCACGGCATCGCCGGTCCCCGGCGGGAGATCAACCACCAGGTAGTCCAGCTCCCCCCATTCCACGTCGCGCAGGAACTGCTGGATCGCCGAGTGGATCAGCGGACCGCGCCAGATCACCGGCGCATCGCCGGTGAGGAAATACTGGATGCTCATCATCTTGACGCCGTGGGCCACCACCGGGTTGACCCGGCCGCCCACGCCGGTCACGTGCGAACCGGTGGTCCCCATCATGAGCGGCACATTCGGCCCGGTGATATCGGCGTCAAGCAGGCCAACCCGCGCTCCATCACGCGCCAGGCTGACCGCCAGGTTGACCGCCACGGTGGTCTTGCCCACCCCGCCCTTGCCCGACGCGACAGCGATCGTGTTCTTAACGCCCGGGATCAGGTCGGCAGTAGGGCCTCCGAAGGAACGCTTGACATTGCTCGCCCAGTCGATCCTCACGGTGGTGGCGCCGAGCGCGGCGAGGCCATCCACGATGTCCGATTCGATCTTCGCCTTCAGGGGACAGGCCGGGGTGGTCAGCTCAACGGTCAGGTCGACGACGCTGCCGGTGATCTCGATCGACTTGACCATTCCCAGGCTGACGAGGTCCCGCCCGATCTCAGGGTCCTTGACCAGCGACAGGGCCGCCAGGATCTTTTCGTCGGTGAGCAGGTCGGGCATGCGCGATGGGTTTCCTTTCGGTTGACCGATGCCAAGCGTGCGGAGAGTAGCAGAGGAGGGAGGACCCTTAGTGCTACCTATGTTGCACTTCTGGGGCGTGACGCCGGAGTCGCTAGGCGAGGCCGTCCCACAGCGAGGACTCGCCAACATCGACCGCGACCGGCAGGTTCGAGCGCGCGAGCCGGTAGCGTTCGACGCCCAGGAACTGGTCGCGCGCTTCGGCCGACCACTGGCGGAACGGTCCATCCGACCCGGTCTGTGACACGTGCCGGGCGATGGCGGCGAGCTTGAGCCCGGCGAGCTCACCCAGGTCGAGAGTCAGGCTCTGGCTACCGCCGGGCGAGCCATAGGCGGTCGGAGCCTGGCTCCCCAGGGCGGAGAGGTCGTCGCCTGAGACCACGAGGTGGTAGAGCTTGGCGGCACGCCAGGCGACCTGGTCCTCCTCGAGGTCATCCTCGTAGGCCAGCGGCTCGCCGGCTCGCTCGAAGGCGACCTCGGTGGCGCGACCAATGGCGACATGGTCCGCGTCCCCGCTGATGCCTTCGGGCCCGAAGGTGAGCAGCACCTCGGGCCGATGCATCCTGATCGTCTCGACGATGCGCTCGACCAGCTCATCGGGATCAACGCTCGAGAGGCCCTCCTCCGCGTAGTCGAGCATGCGCAGCACGCGCACCCCGAGCATCCCCACCGAGCGACGCATCTCGTCCTCGCGGACGGTGTCGAGGTTGCGCCAGACGGCCGGACGGTCGTAGGAGCGGTTGCGTCCTCCCGGCGCCGGGGCCCGGTCGAGGAGGCGCCGATCGAAATGGCCTCGGGTGGCGCACACCACCGCCACGTAAGTTCCCGATGCCGCAGCCTGGGCGATCGCTCCTCCGAATCCGAACGCTTCGTCGCCGGGGTGGGCGACGACGACCATCAGGCTGCGGACGGGGTTCCGCTCGCGCACCGGCCGCCAGATCGAGGACACGGCCGGCAGTCTATCAGCCTAGACCTCGACCTCGAGGCTGATCGGTGCAGGCCCGATCGGGACGGCGGCGCCATCGATGAAGCTGGCCCGATGGGCGGTCTGGATGGCCTGCTGGACCTCGTCGAGACTCATGATCTCGTGGCGCAGCAGCAGCGCGATCTCGTCCCGGAGATGGGAGCGCAGCATCTCCGGCCCATCGGTAGACAGGGTGAAGCGCACCTCGTTCTCGACCAGCCTGCGGATGATCAGGCGCAATTCTGCGAGGTCGCGGACCACGCGCGTGTTGAGGTTGGAGGTGGGACAAACCTCGAGCACGACCTGGCGCTCTCGCAGCAGCGCCATCACCGAGGGACTGTAGGCGCTGTTGACGCCGTGACCGATGCGGGTCGGTTCCAGCGCCTCTACCGCCTCGCGCACCTCGTCGGGTCCACCGGTCTCACCGGCATGCACGGTCACCCCGAGCCCGGCTCGCCGGACCTCGGCCGAGAGCGCCGCATAGTCCGCGAAGCGAAAGGCCGGCTCGATCGGGCCGGCGATATCGATCGCCACCACGCCTCGGTTGCGCCTCGCGATCGCCTTGGCGGCGATGATCTCGTTCAGCTCGCGACTGAAGCCGCGATCGAGGCACAGGATCAGTCCGGCGCTCACCTGCGGATACTCGAGGACGGCGCGGTCCATCCCGCGCACCGCGGCGGCGATGATGTGGTCGAGATCCTGTTCGCCGCCCCGGTTGCGCTTCATCGGGTTGAAGCGCAGCTCGATGCGCGTGATATTGCTCTTGCGATACGCGCCGCCGATCACCTCGTAGACGCTGCGCTCGACCGCAATCGGGCTGGACTGGATCAGCTCGGTCCAATGGAACAGGTCCAGGTAGCCCTCGAACGAGTCGCGGCGCCGCTTGCCGACCGTGATCAGGTCGTGGAATGCCCAGTAGTCCTTGGTTGGAAGACGAATCCCCTGGGCGTGGGCGATGCCCCACATTACCGCCGGCGCGACCGCCGCCCCGAGGTGCACGTGCAGTTCGGTGAGCGGCGTGCGGGGGTCGAGCCGGGGGCGGGGCATGGTCCTCGGGGCGCGGCGATTGCGCCGAGTGTAGCGCAGCCTCGATGCTAGAATCGCCGCGCCATGGACGCCATCCGACAGCTCATCGAATGGGTCGCCATATCAGTCGGCGGCCTGGGCGCCACCCTCTTTCCGTTTGCGATGGTCGGCCTGATCGGCCTCTACCTGCTCTGGCTGGTGATCGGCTACCTGCGCGTATCCCAGGTCGGCATTGCCTCCGCGGCGACTCCGGCGATGCGCCTGCCACGTGCGCCGGATGGTGCGCTCGAGGCGCCGCGCGGGGCGCCCTACTGCCGGGTCGATGGGCTGCGGTATCCCGCCGGGGCGCGCTTCTGCCCGGCCTGCGAGTCGGACCTGATGGTCTCCTGTGCCAACTGCGGGGCTACCGTCCGCGCGGCCGACGAGTCCTGCTACCGCTGCGGCACCCGCGACACCACGGTCGCCACCGCCTAGCGCTGGGCGCTGATCGGTCAGTCGCCCATCAGCGATCGCGCATACGAGCGCATGGCGGTCACGTTGGGAATCATCACCCAGCCGCGGGTGCTGTCGGGTTCGACCCCCACGAAGTAGGAGAAGCGCGGTGGCGCGAGGACCGCGGCTGTCACCTCGGCGTGCACCGCTCGTCGACCGATCTCGATCAGGGTCGCCAGCTCGGGAAGCGTGATGTTGGTCTGCAACGACCCGAGCAGGCGCAGCCGGTCGATGAGGGCGACGGGGGCGCTCCGGTCGAGCCAGCGGCGCATCAGGGCCAGGACCACCTGCTGCTGACGCGCCGCGCGGTCGTAATCGGAGTCGGCACGGGTGCGCGAGAAGGCCAGCGCCGTGGCGCCGTCGAGCTGGACCGGGCCGGGGTCGAGGAACAGGTGCACCTTCGGATCGGAGAGCCGGGTCAGCACCTCGACGTCGATCCCCCCGACCGCGTCGACGATCCAGCCGAAGTCGTCCATGTCGATCATGAGGTACCGGTCGATCGGCACGCCGAGCAGCGCCGCCATCGCCTTGCGGAGGCCGTCGATGCCGAACACCTCGGCGATGCTGTTCACCTTTCCTCGGTAGATGCGCCCGTCTCCGAGTGGTACGTCTGCGGTGTCGCGCGGCAGCGACAGCATCGAGATGTGCGACTGATCGGCACTCACGCTGACGACCATCAGGGCATCGGTGCGCCACGTGATGAGGCCGCTGTTGCGCCGCGCCAGGCTGCTATCCGAACCGATCACCAGGAGGGTGAAGCGACGGCTCAGCATCGCCTGGTCGAGCGGGATCGGTGGCGGCGTCGGGAGTGCGGTGGGAATGGGGGTCGGTGTCGGCGTCGCGGTCGGCACAGCGGTCGGGATCAGCGTGGGCGACGGGGTTGGCAAGGCCGTCGCGCAGCCGCTGACGAGCGCCAAAAGCAGCGCGAACCGCAGCATCGCGCGCGCCACGCGGCGCCGTGTATCGGTCATGCCGGTCGATGATACCCAGGGGCCTGGATGCGACGCAC
>JAYUGK010000163.1:0-5363 GCA_043738415.1 Chloroflexota bacterium
CCGTGGACGGGCACGCCATCAGGGCCTTCAGCGAGCGCGATCCGGCGGCCCTGCCGTGGAAGGAGCTGGGCGTCGAGATCGTGATCGAGTCGACCGGCATCTTCACCGACGCGACCAAGGCCCGCGCCCACATCGACGCCGGTGCCCGCAAGGTGATCATCAGCGCTCCGGCCAAGAACGAGGACGTCACGCTTGTGCTGGGCGTGAACGAGGGGACCTACGACCCGGAGCGCCACCACGTTGTCAGCAACGCGTCGTGCACCACCAACGGCCTGGCGCTGCCGGCCAGGGTGATCTGGGACAGCTTTGGCATCGAGCACGGCATGATGACCACGGTTCACTCGTACACCAACGACCAGAACGTGCTCGACGTGTACCACAAGGACCTGCGCCGGGCCCGCAGCGCCGGACAGAACATCATCCCCACCACGACCGGCGCCGCCAAAGCCCTGTCGCTGGTGATCCCCGGGCTGAAGGGCCGCTTCGACGGGTTTGCGCTGCGCGTGCCGACCGCCACGGTGAGCATCATTGATTTCGTGGCAGTCACCTCTCGACCGGTCACTGCCGAGGCCGCCAACGCTGCGCTGATCGCGGCCAGCGAAGGGCCGATGCGCGGCCTGCTCGGCTTCACCACCGAAGAGCTGGTCAGCACGGACTTCAGGGGCGACGAGCGGTCCAGCATCGTTGACGGTCTGTCGACCATGGTCGTGGGCGAGAACCTGCTCAAGGTGGTCGCCTGGTACGACAACGAGTGGGGGTACAGCTGCCGCGTGGCCGACCTGGCGACCTTCATGGCTGCCCGACTTTGAACAAGAAGACGGTCCGCGATATCGACGTCCGCGGCAAGCGAGTCTTCCTGCGCGCCGATCTGAACGTCCCGCTCGACGACACGCGGATTACCGATGACACCCGCATCCGGGCCAGCCTGCCAACGATCGTGTATCTGCTTGAACGCGGCGCAACGGTGATCCTGGCCAGCCACCTCGGGCGGCCGAAGGGCAAGGTCAACGACGCGCTCCGCCTGAAGCCGGTGGCCGATCGGCTCGGCCAGCTGCTGGGCCGCCCGGTGCGCATGACCGGCGATGCCCTCGGTCCGGGGGTGCAGGTGGCGATCGACAAGCTGCGCCCCGGCGACCTGCTCCTCCTCGAGAACCTGCGCTTTCACGCCGAGGAGGAGACGAACGACCCCAAGTTCGCGCAGGCGCTGGCCAACATGGCCGATATCTACGTCAACGATGCGTTCGGCTCTGCCCACCGCGCCCACGCCTCGACGGAGGGGATCACCCACTTCCTGCCCAGCGTGGCAGGGCTACTGCTGGAGCGCGAGGTGGAGTCCCTGTCGGCCCTGCTGGAGAAGCCCGCCAAGCCGTTCCATACCCTCATCGGCGGCGCGAAGATCAGCGGCAAGCTCGAGGTGCTCGAGGTGCTGCTGTCCCGCTGCCAGGCGGTGCTGATCGGCGGCGGCATGGCCAATACCTTCTTGGCGGCCCGCGGCTTCGCGATGGGCAAGAGCCTGGTCGAGCCTGAGCAGTTGGGCAATGCCGAGCGGATCATGAGCGAGGCTCGCCGCAAGCGAGTTCGCCTGATGCTGCCGACCGACCTGGTAGTGGCGGCCCAGGTCCACGCGCGCTCGCAGAAGCAGGTCGTACCGCTCGGTGGAGTGCCGAAAGACGGGATCGTGGTCGACATCGGTCCGCAAACCGTGGCGGCCTTCAGCGACCACCTGGCCAAGGCGCGCACCATCTTCTGGAACGGTCCGATGGGCATCTTCGAAATCGCCGCATTCGCTGACGGGACCAACGCCATCGCCCGCTTCGTGGCGTCGCGAACAGCCGAAGGGGTGGTCACCGTGGTCGGTGGGGGCGATTCGGTTGCGGCGGTCGACCAGCTGGGCCTGAGCGATCAGATGAGCCACGTGTCGACCGGCGGCGGGGCCTCGCTCGAATTCGTCGAAGGCAAGCGGCTGCCCGGCGTGGAGGCGCTGCCCGATCGCGTCACCCCTGCCCGCCGATGAGCACCCGTATCGCCTCGATCCGTGCGCGGGAGGTGCTCGACTCGCGCGGCAACCCAACGGTCGAGGTCGAGGTGCGCCTCTCCGGCGGAGGGTGGGGGCGCGCGATCGTGCCTTCCGGCGCCTCGATCGGCGCCCACGAGGCAGTCGAGCTGCGCGACGATGACAAGGCCCGCTATGGCGGCAAGGGGGTGCTCCGCGCGGTGGCCAACGTCAACGGCGAGATCTCCGCGGCGCTGCTCGGCCGCGACGCGCTCGACCAGGCGGGACTCGACCTGGCCTTGGTCGACCTCGACGGGACGGCGAACAAGTCACGCCTGGGTGCCAACGCGTTGCTGGGCGCCTCGCTGGCCGCGGCCCATGCCGCCGCCGCGGCGCAGGGGTCGCCGCTGTATCGGTACCTTGGTGGGCCGTCGGCGCACATCCTGCCGGTGCCCATGGTGAACATCCTCAACGGCGGCAAGCACGCGCTGAATTCGACCGATTTCCAGGAGTTCATGATCGCCCCGCTCGGGGCGCCAACCTTCGCCGAGGCGCTGCGCTGGGCGGCCGAGACCTTCCATGCGCTCGGCGCGCTGCTCCATGAGCGCGGCTTCGCAACGACCGTCGGCGACGAAGGCGGCTACGCGCCAAGCCTGGAGACCAACGAGGCGGCCATCGTGCTCGTGCTCGAGGCGATCGAGCGGGCCGGCTACCAGCCGGGCGAGCAGATTGCCGTTGCGCTCGATCCCGCGGCGAGCGAGTTCCTGGTGGACGGGGCCTACCGCCTGAGCTGCGAAGGGCGGACGCTGTCGAGCGACGATCTGATCGGCTTCTGGGCCGATTGGGCCGCGCGCTACCCGATCATCAGCCTGGAGGACGGCCTGGCCGAGGACGACTGGGCGGCATGGACCGCGCTCACCGCCCGGATCGGCGACCGCATCCAGGTGATGGGCGACGACCTGCTGGTGACCAACACCGAGCGCCTGGCGCGCGGCATCCGCGAACGGGCCTGCAACGCGATCCTGATTAAGCTCAACCAGATCGGCACGCTGACCGAGACGCGGGAAGCGGTCGAGATGGCGCGGGCGGCCGGCTGGCGCTCGATCGTCAGCCATCGGTCAGGCGAGACCGAGGACACCACCATCGCCGACCTGGTCGTGGCGCTGGGCACCGGCCAGATCAAGACCGGCAGCGTCAGCCGCAGCGAGCGAATCGCCAAGTACAACCGCCTGCTGCGGATCGAGGAAGAGCTCGGCGACGCGGCATCCTACGCCGGCCGAAGCGCCTTCGCGGCATTGGCTGGCGGATGATCGAACGAGACCTGACCGATCACGCCAGGACCAATCGCGCCTTCTGGAACGAGCTCTCCGACACGTATCAGGCCGACCACGGGCCCGACCTGGCACGCCACGGCGCCGCATGGGGCGTCTGGCAGATTCCCGAGGATGAGCTGCAGGCGCTCGGCAACGTGGCCGCCAAGGACATACTGGAGCTTGGCTGCGGGGCGGCGCAGTGGTCGATCGCTCTTGCCCGGCGCGGCGCGCGGCCGGTGGGGCTCGACCTATCAGAGCGCCAGCTCGAGCATGCCCGCCGACTCATGGCCGAGGCGGGGCTCGACTTCCCGCTGATCCACGCCAGCGCTGAATCGGTGCCGTACCCGGATGCCAGCTTCGACATGATCTTCTGCGACCACGGCGCCATGGTCTTCGCCGATCCGCGTCGCACCGTCCCCGAGGCCGCCCGACTGCTGCGCGACGACGGGCTGCTCGTCTTCAGCATGCACACCCCCATCGCCGACGTCTGCTGGCCGCCCGATTCGGAGCAGGTGACCGATCAGCTGCGCCTCAACTACTACGAGCTGAATGTCGTGGACGTCGGGGAGTCGCGGCACGTCGAGTTCCAGCTGCCGTACGGCGAGTGGATCCGGCTTTTCCGGGCCAGCCGGTTCGAGGTCGAGGATCTCATCGAGCTGCGACCGGCACCCGATGCGGTGAGCAGTTATCGCACCGACGACGACCGCGAATGGGCGCGGAAATGGCCGATGGAGCACATCTGGAAGGTCCGCCGCCGACGAGGTGGAGCCTCCTAACCCTGGGCCCGCACCGGATCCCCCGGACGGACCAGTCCTTCCGAGACGACCCGCGCGTACCAGCGCGCATCGGCGGGGTGCAGGCGTGAGTTGATCCGCGCGATCCGCTTCTCGACGAACCAGTGAGCGATCGTCTGACAGGGCTCCGCGCGCTTGGTGATCTCCAGGACCAACCCTTCGTCGCCGATCGCCAGGCGGTCACCTGACGCGATGTCATCCATCTCGACGCCTTCGAGGGTCAGGTTCTCACCGTATGCGCCGGGAAAGGCTGTGTGCCCATCGGCGGCGACGCGTGCGATCGCCTCGACCGAGTAGAGGCTCACGGCCTGCTCGGGCCCGCCATGCATCGGCTCCGGCTCGTCGTGCCGGTCGTCGGCCAGGCCCAGGCGTCCAACCCATTGCTCGGCAACTGGCAGCTTGGGAACTCCGCCGGGAGAGACATTGACGCTCGCGATCCGGCCGGTCATGTCAGCTCACCGCCCTGATCAGGCGGAGCGGTCCCAGGGTCAGCAGGTAGCCGCCCAGGACACCAATGCCGGCAAGGCTGGCAAACACGACCAGGCCAACCGGTGAGGCCCAGGGACCCTCGACAAGAGCGTGCCACGCGTCGAAGGCAAGGCCGGCCACGACGGCTGCCAGCACGCCGAAGATGAACCGATGCCGGCGCGGGCTCGCGCCGGATGTGGCCAGGAAGCGATCCAGCGGAGCGAGCAGGCGGGCGACGCCGGGCACCTCGCCTGCCAGGCCGAGCAGGTCGTCCAGCAGGTCGGGCTCGGTTGCCGTGCCGAAGGTCACCTGCCCGGATCTCACACGGGAGGCGCGGAGCACGAGCACACCCGCCAGCAGGGTCACGAGGCCGCTGCCTGCCACCAGGCCGATGAGCAGCGCCAGCCGGCCATCGGCTGTTGCCGTCGACTCGGGGAGCGGCACGACCAGCAGCGCCAGCGCATCGGTGGTCACGTTGAGCCCGATCGTCAGCAGGCTGATGCCCACGCCGGTCCGGATCCGCCGCGCGGTGGCCGCTTCGAGGCGTGGGCCGCGGTGGCGCAGGCTGCGCACCCAAGTGGCGCCGACCACGATCGGCAAGAAGATAGCGGAGTAGGAGACGACCAGGTCCCATGGATCGTTGCCAAAGGGGGACGTGGCCCGGACCCATGCGATCTGGGTGGTGACCAGGTAGAGCGCGGCCCACGCCAACACCGCGAGCGCGCCCGCGTTGGCGGCCAGACGGGTGGCGCGGGTGATCGGATCAGCGGACGCTGTCATCGGCGCATTGTCGCC
>JAYUGK010000164.1:0-5344 GCA_043738415.1 Chloroflexota bacterium
GACACCTACCGCGTGTACGGCGGCCCGATCAACATGCTGATCGAGGCGCAGGCCTCGATCGTGGAGGTCATCAGCCGCCTCCGGAAGACGTAGGCCGCAGCGCGGCCTCGAGCCGCGCCAGGCTGGGGACGAGGTCCTTCTCGGCCACGTCGGCGACCGTCCTTTCGAGCGGCGCCATCCAGATGCTCTCGGCCTTGATCTCCGAGCTGTAGGTGACCCGCGTGCCGCCCTCAGCCGGGGCGAGATCCAGGGTGCCCACCACCGACATGCCGCTCACGCTGCTGGCGATGACCAGGCGCCTGTCCAGCAGCGCCTCGCGAATCGTGGTGTCGGCCGTCACCCGCTGGCCCATCACCTCGAACACGATCCGCCCGGTGGAGCCGGCAACCGTCGGCGCCGGCGAGGTGCGCACCGATGAGATCACGTTTTCCTGCCAGCGCTGCACGTTGGCCGGATCGGCAATGAACGCATACACCTCCGCGGGCGAGGCGGCGAGAAGCGCTGACCCGGTGATGCGGCGCATGGCGCAACGGTAGCCGAATCGGCATTGAACGGCACCTCGGCGTATGCTGCGGGCAGGCAACTCGTTGCAAAAGAGGTCTCACCCGTGCTCCGCAGATTCGCCCCGATCCTGCTGCTGACGAGCCTCGTCCTGGCGGCATGCGGGGCCGGCGCGCTGACCGACCCCAGGGACATCGTCGCCCAGGGACTGGACACGACCGGCGACCTGAGCTCGTTCCACGTGTCGGTAGCGGTCACGGGCAACGTCATCGAGCCGAAATCGGGGACCAGCATCACCCTCGACGGGACCACCCTGGAGGGCGACGTGGCGACGAGCGGCTCTGCCTCGCTGACCTTTGCTGTCCCGCTCCTGCTCGGCCTGAAGGGCGACCTGCTGCTGATCGGGAAGGACCTGTATGTCAAGACGACGCTGACCGGCGCAAAGTGGTCGCACCAGGCGCTGCCCATCCCCAGCCCGGACGCCTCTGACGCATCGGCCTCACCGGGAATCGACCCCAAGGCGATGATCGCCAAGTTGCGCAAGTTCCTGGCCAAGGATGGGGTCGCCACCAAGAAGCTCGACGATGTGACCTGCGGCGAACGGCAGTGCTACCACGTGCAGGTGTCGATCCCGTCCTCTCTGATGGCCGATGCCGGCGCCAAGGCTTCCATGGACCCCGCGGACATCTTCGGCGACGCCCTGGTGATTGACCTGCAGTTCGACAAGGCGAAGCTCTGGCTGACCAGCGCGTCGGTAAGCATCGCCAGCGCCAAGATCGGCACCTTGAGCCTGACCATCACCCTGAGCGCCTTTGACAAGCCGGTGACGGTGAGCCCGCCGCCAGCCGACCAGGTGCAGGAGGGCGGCTTCAACCTCCCCGGACTGCCGGGCTTGCCGGGTCTCACGCTTCCCTGAGGCGGTTACGCTCGCCGCGTCATGGCAACGATCTCAATCGCCAGGCCGCCGACGATCACCAGGAGTCCCAGCGCGAAGCCGATGTAGGTCGGTGCCTCCACGTGAACTTCCGGATCGGTCCTCGTGTTGAGGATCACCCGGCCGACCAGGAGGGTGACCGCGCCTCCCGCACCGATCGCCACCGCGCTGGCGCTCCCGAGCTGTCCCGTTCGCAGGTAGTAGGCGAGCAACAGCACCAGCAGCAGCACCATCATCAGCTCGCCCAGGTCGCCCAGCCGCACGCTGAGATATCCGATGGCCAGGCCGATGGCGAGGCTGATCAGCGCTCCCATGGCTCACTCTCCCGCTGCTGTCACCTTTTGGCGCCGAACGCTCCCTGTATAGGCATAGTGACGACCATCGTGGCTCGCGTTGCGGCAACTGGCGACGTCGAGGCGGTCTACCGGCAGGACGGTGACCGGCTGTGGCGGGCGCTGTACGCATTCGCCGGTGATGAGGACGTCGCCTCTGACGCTGTCGCCGAGGCCTTCGCCCAGGCGGTGCGCCGCGGTTCGGCGATCCGCGACGTGCGTGCCTGGGTCTGGCGCTCAGCCTTCCGTCTTGCCAAGGGGGATCTCAAGCGCGGCTCCAACCTTCTGCGCGGACCGCTGCCCGAAGGCGCCGTTCATGACGCTCACCCCGATGAGCAACTGCTGGTCGCGCTCCAGGGACTCACGCCGCAGCAGCGCGCGGTCATCGTGCTGCACTACTACGTCGACTGCCCGGTGCGCGAGATTGCGCGCCGCACGGGTATCAATCAGCTTGCGGTCCGGGCTCACTTGAGCAGGGGCCGGAAGCATCTCCGCGTTCTCCTTGGTGATGAGCGATGACTGATCTGCGCACCCGTTTCCGGACGCTCGACGACCTGTCGGCGCCGAACCTCTGGTATGACGTCGAGGAGAGAGCGATGGCCATCCGGCCGACGACCCGCCGTCCCTCATGGGTCTTGGTTGTCGTCACGTTGCTGCTGGCCCTGGTCATCGGCGGGGCGGCATTGATCGGGTCCGGCATCGTCAAGCTGCCCGTGTCGGTCGAGACCTCGCCGACTCCTTCCTCGACGGCTCAGGGGTCGTCTTCAGCGTCCTCGACTCCAGACCAGACGGCGCCCGCCTGGACCGCCACCGGGAGCATGATCGAGGCCGGCGGGTGGATGGCCACCTTGCTGCGCGATGGCAGGGTGCTGGCGGCGGGTGGCGGCCGTGCCGGCTCATCTGCCGAGCTGTATGACCCCGACAGCGGGTCGTGGACCGCCACCGGAGCGATGATCGAAGGCAGGCAGACCGCCACGCTGCTGACCGATGGCAGGGTGCTGGTGACAGGTGGCTCGGGCTCGGCCGAGCTGTATGACGCGGACGCCGGGTCGTGGACCGCCACCGGGCACATGATCGAGGATCAGCTCGGTCATATCGCCACGCTGCTGACCGATGGCAGGGTGCTGGTGACGGGTGGTTACCGCGTCGACGTAAGCGGCAACTTCGTGAACATCCTGGACTCCGCCGAGCTGTACGACCCGGTCAGCGGGACCTGGACCGTCACCGCGAACATGACCGGGGTCCGGATCGCTCACTCCGCCACGCTGCTGCGCGATGGCAGGGTGCTGGTGGCGGGCGGCGGCAGCAGCGGCGACGGTGACGGCGGCCCATTGGCCACCGCCGAGCTGTATGACCCGCGAACTGGGACCTGTACCGCCACCGGGAGCATGATCGAGGCGGGCAGTCACACGGCCGTGTTGCTGGCCGATGGCAGGGTGCTGGTGGCAGGCGGCGGCCGTGGCGACGGTGCATCCGCGGAGCTGTACGACCCCAGCACGGGGTCGTGGACCGCCACCGGGAACCTGGTTGAAGGCCGCTTCGGTCCCTCGGCCACGCTGCTGCTCGACGGCAGGGTGCTTGTGGCGGGCGGCAACAGCAACGGTGGCCTGCTGGCATCCGCCGAGCTGTATGACCCCAGCAGCGGGTCCTGGGCGGCCACTCCGGACATGGCCGGGGTCCGCGCCGGTCACACGGCCACGCTGCTGCGCGATGGCAAGGTGCTGGTGGCGGGCGGCAGCAGCAAAGACGGCAGCGACGGCGACAGCGGCCCACTGGCATCCGCCGAGCTGTATGACCCGGGCAGCGGAACCTGATATGCCGCTACCAACTCAACATTGACCAACTGGCGCCTCTACGCCAAGGGTGCGCAATCCGTCTGCCAAGGGCTGTCCTTGGTGACGGCGGGCAGCCTGCCGACCTCAGATAACTCGGGCTCGTTCGGTCGGCGAGCCGTGCTGGAGCGACAGCGCATCGGGGTTTCTGGTCCGAAGCCCACCCGCTCTGTCCGCTGAGCTACGGGGGCGTGCCTCACGCTCAACCTGAGCGGAATGGTGGAGATGAAAGGACTCGAACGCCTGACCCCCGCGATGCGAACACGGTGCTCTTGCAGTTGAGCTACACCGCACGGCGGGAAGCATGGCAGCGCAGATTTGGGCCTCGCAGCTGCCTCCGGGCTGCTCCAAGCACGCTGCCATCACCGGCTTTGGGGACACCGGCGCGATTCTTCCACTGGCCCTGGAAGGTCCTCCAACCTGGATTGATTGAACGGGCGGACAACCCGTCGACTCATACTCCCTGATCGGATGTACGCCGACCCCGTCAGGGAAGGAAAAGGATGGAGCGCAGGCTCGTGGAGCGCGCGATGCACGGTGACGAGGAGGCCTTCGACGCCCTGGTCGGACGCATCGGCGACACCCTCCACTCCGTGGCACGCCGCATCCTGCGCGACACCTCGCTCGCCGAGGATGCCACGCAGCGAGCCCTGCTTGACGCGTGGCAGAACCTGCCGCGGTTGAGAGACCCTGATCACTTCGAGGCATGGGCCTATCGGCTGCTGGTGAATGCCTGCCACGCCGAGGCACGACGGGAGCGGCGCCACCAGGACAACCTGCGCCTGCTGCCAAATGACGAGCCGATCATCTCCGACGCGGGGTCTCGCATCGCCATGCAGGACCAGATCGACCGGGCGTTTCGACGACTCTCGGTCGAGCATCGGACCGTGGTCGTCCTGGTCCACTACCTCGATATGACGCCTTCCGAAGCAGCCGTCGCCATGGGAACCAAGCCGGGCACCGCGCGCTCCCGCCTCCACTACGCCCTGCAGACGATGCGGGCCGCCATCGAAGCCGATTCGCGGCCGGCCAGGAGACGAGGCACCGCATGACGCGCGACGACAGGTTCACCAGCGACCTCGGCGACTATCTGCAGCACTACCAGGGCGCCACACCCCTGCCCGATGCAGTCCACGCTGCCGTGCAGGCACGTCTGCCGCGCACGACGCAGCTCCGGCCGCTTCGTGGCCCGCTGCGCTACCTGAACATGACAGCATTGCCGGCTCCGGTGACCTACGGGCTCGTTGCGGCCGTCGCCATGGCGGCGATTCTGCTCGGGTCGATCTTCATCGGAAAGAACGTAGGACCGCCCACGCCGTCCGGCACCGCCAGCCCGGGCCCTTCGGCAGCATCCTCGACTCCGGCCAGGGCAGCGGGCGCCTGGACTACCACCGGGAACACGCTTCGGGCCCGGTCCGGTCAGACCGCCACGCTCTTGCCCGCTAACAGGGTGCTGGTGGCCGGCGGCGACAGCGGCGGGCTGGCCACGGCCGAGCTGTTTGACCCGGCAAGCGGATCCTGGACCGCCACCGGGAACATGCTCGCGGCCCGTTCCAGCCACAGCGCCACGATGCTGCTCGACGGCATGGTGCTCGTCGCGGGCGGCTACACCACCGGCAACAACCCACTGACCTCCGCCGAGCTGTATGACCCGGCCAGCGGGTCGTGGACCGCCACCGGGAACATGATCGAGGCCCGCTATGGGCAAACCGCCACGCTACTGCCCGACGGCAGGGTCCTGCTCG
>JAYUGK010000165.1:0-1736 GCA_043738415.1 Chloroflexota bacterium
CCGACGGCCACCTGGTCGCCATCCAGCCACTGATCGGCGACGACGCGGTCGATGCCCTGCCGGCGCTACAGGCACACGCCATCGGCGGCTGATCGGTCCGCATCCGGGGAAGCCTGATCGGGGATCGAATGTGGATAACCGGCCCAGTTCGCCCGGAATTGGTGGATAACCCCTCTTGTGCGTCGGCCGGGCGGACGGCATGCTAACGGCGTCCCGAAGGGGCAGTTGGCCGACTGGAGATCACATCAACGGTCGCCACGGTTCCTTCGGGACTTTTGGTTGCCCGCGAAATCTTCGGTCAGCGGCCCCCGGCTAGAAGGCCCACTGTCCGGTCGCGAAGCGCCCGGTGAAGTAGATCAGCGCACCGATCGACAGCAGCGCCGCCGTCGCGACGAGCCACCTGCGACGGGTGGCCAGCGCGATCGAGACGAAGAGCGGGAAGAGTGTCAGCGAGTAGCGCGGCACCGACATAACGAACGACGTGCTGACGAAGAGCAGCCAGTTGCCGGCCATCCAGAAGAACCATGCCGGTCGGAAACGCAGCGCCGCGTGCACGGTGCCAACCAGCCCGATGACGATGAAGAGCAGCTCCATCCAGCCGAGCATCAGCGCGTTGTCCGGTTTCTCGGTGCCGATCCAGCCCAGCACGTTGCCGATCCCCTGCCACGGCAGGGCGAGCGACTTGTACCAGTGCTCGTGCTGGATGCCCAGGAAGGTGAAGGGATCGCCGTAGACCACCTGGTTGACGAGCAGGTAGACCCCGAAGCCGACCGCCACCAGGCCGATGGCGAGCCATTCGACGCGCAGCCGCCGCTCCTCGCGGGGAACGCGGATCCACTGCGTGAGCGCTTCAGCCCCCAGCGCCGGGATGAGGATCAGCCCGTTGATCCGAGTGAGGGCGGCCAATCCGCCCAACGCCCCGGCCAGCCACCAACGATCGTTGCGCGCAGCCAGGAAGGAGCCGAGCACCAGCGCCAGGAAGAGCGGCTCGGTGTACGGGAGGTGCAGGAAATACGCGGTCGGGAAGACGAGGGCGAAGACCGCCGCACGCATCGCCACGCCCGGCTCCTCGTCGTGGCTGACCAGGCGGTACAGAAGCGGGGCCACGAACAATGAGGCGACGGTGGTGACCACGAACGCGGACGAGACCGGGTCGCCGAGCAGCGCATTGACCGCGCCAACCAGCCAGGGGAAGAGCGGGTAGAAGACGATGAACAGCGGCAGGTCGCCGAGCTTGCTGAACATCGGCAGGTTGCCCGGGTCGTCGGCGCGGTAGCCGAACACTGCCAGGTCGAGGTAATGCGGGGCATCCCATCGGTTCCAGATTGCCAGCGCGTCGTGCGGGCCACTGATCATGCCGTGGCTCAGGACGGTGTACGCGATCGCACCGACCGCCAGGACGCCCAGCTTGACGAGCAGCGTCAGCGCGATCAGGCGCCGATCGGGCGCTTCCAGCCAGGCCATGCGCGGCAGTGTAGGGCTCCGCTGTACTGTGACGGTCTTCCAGCATCCAGGAGCCTGACCGTGGAGCGACCCGAGATTTCGTCGGCCGCACTCCACCACTACGGAGAGATTGCGGCTCTCCTGGAGGCGCGGGCCGGCGTGAAGGCCAGCAGCATGTTCGGTATGCCCACCCTCAAGCTCGACGGCAAGGCGCTGGCCGGCCTCTACGGCGAGGCGATGGTCTTCAAGCTGAGCGGGGACGCGCACGCCGAGGCGCTGAGCCTTCGCGACGC
>JAYUGK010000166.1:0-5279 GCA_043738415.1 Chloroflexota bacterium
GCCAACCTGGGAGAGGAGCAATGGGTCGGCGAGCACGTGGTGGTGATCGGCGGCGGCTACACCGCCATGGACTCGTCACGGACCGCCCTGCGCCTGGGCGCGAAGACATCCACCGTCGCCTACCGGCGCGGCCCCGACGAGATGGTGGTCGACGAGGAAGAGCAGCACGAGACCCGTTTCGAGGGGGTCAGCTTCGAGTTCTTCTCTTCGCCGGTCGAGGTGCTCGGCGACGAGAACGGCCACGTGCGCGGGATGGTCTTCCAGCGGGTTCGCCTCGGGCCGCCCGACGCCACTGGACGTCGCAGCCCGGAGCCGATCCCCGGCAGCGAGTTCACCGTCCCGTGCGACATGGTCGTGCCGTGCACCAGCCAGGCGTCTGACAACAATGTGCTCGGGGAGTACGGCGCCAAGCTCAACCGCCACCTGGGCGTGACCGATACGCGCAGCCTGCTGGATGGTGGATCGGTCTCGTCGTGGCGCACCGCGCCGCTCAACGGGACGACTCCTCTGCGGGCGGATGGTACGAAGTACAACGCGCTCAAGTTCGAGCTGCAGCGGGGCTACGTGGCCACCAACGCGGACACCTTCCAGACCAACGTCGACGGGATCTTCGCCTGCGGCGATTTCGTCAGCGGCCCGGCCACCATCATCGAGGCAGCCGGACGCGGGCGACGCACCGCGCGGGCCGTCGACCGCTGGCTGCTTGGGGTGCGTGGCGCCGAGCTGGAGGAGCTGCCGGTCATCAACCGTGCGGTGGTGACCCAGGCGCTCGAGCACGACATGCCTGACAAGTACGAGGCAATCGAGCGCCAGCACATCCCGATGGCCCCCCCGGAGCTGCGCCGCGACTTCACCTCGCTGGTCGAGGTCGGCTACGACACGCGCAGCGCCATCACGGAAGGGTCGCGCTGCCTCCAGTGCAATCACAACATCAACATCGATGGACCGCGCTGTATCCTGTGCGGGCTCTGCGCCGATGTCTGCCCCGAGGGCGTGATCTACATGATCGACAAGGCGCAGGTCGGTGGAGATGACCCGGAGATCGAGCTCTTCCAGTCGTGGCCCCGCGGGATCGCGATGGTCATTGACGAGGAGCGCTGCATCCGCTGCAACCTCTGCGTCGAACGGTGCCCCACCAACTGCATCACCATGGACCGGCTCGAGCTCGAGCGGTTCACTCCTGACGGGAAGGTGCTCTTGGAAAGCTACAAGGACAACATCCTCGGACAGATCGGTCAGCAGGCCGGCGTGGCGGTCCAGCGATGAGCTTCCCCGGACCCGGCGACCTCGTGCGGATCGTGAAGGAGTCGTCGCTGTGGCGAAGCCTCTTCCGCCAGCCATACCCCAACACCAGCCGCACCCGCGCCCTGGCGGTGATGAACAATGTCTTCCTGCATCTGCACCCGGTGCGGGTCAAGAAGCACGCCGTGCGCTACACCTACACCTTCTGCCTGGGCGGGATCAGCTTCTTCCTGTTCCTGGTGCTGACGGTGACCGGCGTCTACCTCATGTTCTTCTACGTGCCGTCGGTGTCGCGCGCCTACCAGGACATGCTGGCCATCGGCAACTCGGTCGCCTTCGGCTCGCTGGTGCGCAATATGCATCGCTGGGGCGCCCACCTGATGGTGCTGACCGTCTTCCTGCACATGATGCGGGTCTTCTACCACGGCGCCTACAAGCCGCCGCGCGAGTTCAACTGGGTGATCGGCATCGTCCTGCTCTTCAGCACCCTGTGGCTGAGCTTCACGGGCTACCTGCTGCCGTGGGACCAGATCGCCTTCTGGGCGATCACCGTCGGCTCCGGCATGGCCGCCTACGGCCCGCTCGTCGCCAAGGAGACGAGCTTCATCCTGCTGGGCGGGGCGCAGGTCGACCAGGGCACGCTGATCCGCTTCTACGTGATGCACGTCATCGCCTTCCCGCTGATCGCCGCCATCCTGATGATCGTCCACTTCTGGAGGATCCGGAAGGACGGCGGCATTACCGGGCCGGTCTGAGCCAGGGATGAACCGATGACCATCGAGAAGCGCCCGAACGCCACCGCCGACAAGACCGCGCCCACCCAGGCGCCAAATGTGCCGGTTGTCGAGCGTGGTACCGGCCCGAAGCTGCCCGGCCCGCCCGGCGTGCCGGGGACCGAGCGCTTCCGCCTGCTGGCCTACGTCAAGCAGGAGTCGCTGGTGCGCGTCGACAAGCGGCCCGATGAGACCGTTCTCACCTGGCCGCACCTGCTGCGTGCCGAGTTCCTGATGGCGATGTTGATCATCACCCTGCTGCTGGTCGCATCGGTCTTCATCCAGGCGCCCCTGGAGGACATGGCCCACCCCTACGTCACGCCGCACGTGGCCAAGGCGCCGTGGTACTTCCTGGGACTGCAGGAGCTGCTGTCGTACTTCAACGCCAGCATCGGCGGCTTCTTCCTGCCGGCCATGTACCTGGTCGGCCTGGCGCTGGTGCCGTACATCGACCGCTCACCCTACAAGGCGGCCCGCGACCGCAAGACGATCTGGGTCTTCTTCATGAGTCTGATGATCGGCGGTCTGATCATCACCTTCATCGGCTCCTTCTTCCGAGGCCCCAGCTGGTTCTGGGTCTGGCCGTGGGAAGGGATCTACTTCACCCTATGAGCGAGCAGCCCGCGTACGGGGAGGTTCACGGCCCGCCCCTCGGCGAGATGACGCGCCGCCGCTTCCTGCGTCGCGTGCTCGGCGTCGGGATCGGCGTGCTCACCCTGGAGTTCCTGGGTGGAACCGTCAACTTCCTGTGGCCCAACGTGCGCGGTGGATTGGGCACCAAGGTGACCCTGGGCAGCGCCGCCGACATCATCGGCACGCTGCCGGAGTGGGCCACCGGTCAGCCCTTCTCCTACCAGAAGGCGCGCCTCTTCCTGCTCAACGTGCCCGGCGCGAAGGCCCTGGTGAACGGCACCGGCGAGTCCTTTGCCGATCCGGGGACGGAGGTGCTGGCCCTTTACCGCAAGTGCCCGCACCTGGGCTGCCAGATCCCGCAACTGTGCGACAAGAGCTTCTGGTTCGAATGCCTGTGCCACGGCAGCAAGTACAACATCATCGGCGAGAAGCGCGCCGGCCCGGCGCCGCGTGGGATGGATCGCTTCCCGGTGGAGATCGTCGACGGGGCTTATGTAGCCGATACCGGCTCCGTGAAAGACGGACCGCCGGTCGGCACCGCCACCTTCGACAACCGCGACACCGACCATATCGACCACTGCGTCTGATCGATGCGCTTCAAGACTCTCGGCATCGTCCTTCTCAGCGCCATGGCGCTGTTCACGGCGTTCTACTGGATCACCGATCCGGCGCGCCGACAGACCGCCTACGACGACCAGTTCGCCGAGCTGGTGGCCTACGGGAAAGAGATGTTCGGGCCCAAGATCCCCGGGAATGAGAACACCGCGAACTGTGCTGCCTGCCATGGGGCTGATGGGCGCGGTGGAGAAGTGGGCAAGACCGGCCGACTTGCCCCCAACCTGCACTCCAAGAGCATCCTCGTCAAGCTCAAAGTCCAGGCCGGCGGCGTCTTCACGGCGGCGCGCCGTCCGGGCGATGCGTCCGACTACGTCAACCTGGTGATCCGTTTCGGCGGGGTGGTGGTATCGGGCAATGTGAAGTCGCCGATGCCTGCCTGGAGCCTGGAGGTCGGCGGCGCGCTCTCCGTGAACCAGATCGACGCGCTCACTGCCCTGGTCGAGACCTGGGTCCTGGAAGCCGCGACCGAGCCGGACGTGGAAGTCGCCGACACGGTCGCTGCGGGTCAGGGGGTCTACTCCTCGGCGGGCTGCGCCGGCTGTCACGGGGCTGACCTGAAGGGAGTCGGGCAGTTCCCCAGCCTGGTCAACATCGGGAACGAGCCGGTGATCGAGCTGCCGTTCCCCATCAGCGGCCTCGACAAGCTGAAGGCAGATTACGCCGCCGGCCCGCGCGAGTTCCTCGTGGCCTGGATTCGCGATTCATCGGCCAATTACAACGGGGGCACCGCCACCAACATGCCGGCCCATCCGGTCGAGAGCCTGACCGACTCGGCGCTCAAGGCGCTGATCACCTTCCTCCTGAGTCAGAAACAGTAGCCGACCGATGAGCAAGGCCTACACCGTCCCCCCGCGCCGGGACCTGGTCGCCCGCCTCACCCGCGAGATGGACGACTTCATGAGCTGGATGCTGTATGGCAGCGAGACCTGGCTGGTGGCGCTGATGAAGGGCGTGCCGCTCTTCCTGTTTGTCTACTTCGTGCTCGGCTACATCCCCAACTACGCCTACACCATCACCACGCAGTACCTGGGCTTCAGCAAGGACGTCGGCTACATCGTCGATGTCGTGTTGGTCGGCGGGCCGGCCTTCACCGTCCTGCTGATCCTGGCGGTGTGGACCCAGGCTGCCCGTGGCCGTCGTGGCTTCGCGTGGTCGCTGGTCCGTTTCCTGGACTTCGCGCTGTACGTGGCCCTCGTGCTCGGGATCATCCCGTTCATGGTCTTCAACCTGGCCGGCGGCAGCCTGATCCCGGTACCACCGCCGAAGCCGCAATTTACCCTCGAGTCGCTGGCGGTCGGCGCCATGGCCGCCGGAGGCGGCGCAACCGGGCTCGTCTACCTGTGGTTCGAGTACCGCCGCGTCTCGCGCCGCGAAGCAGAAGCCGCGGCCGCCGCCAGCGCGGCCTGGTCGACGGGGCGTTAGGCCCAGAGACGGCGATCTCCCGGGCGCTCCTTGCTCACCTCGCCTGGTCGGCGTTCGTCCTGCTCGTCGTTGCCGCCCTGATTGCCACGGAGCTGACCGCTGCCTGTCCCTCCGGTGGACCGCTCGCCTTCGGCGACTGCGCCCTTCGCCCGTTCACGGTAGGGGTGTTGGGGTTGGCAGCCCTGCTCTACGTGGCGGGCCTCTCGGCGGTCCTGGCCTGGGTCGGCGGCCTGCGCCGCCGCGGCCTGGCCGATGCAGGCGCGGCCCGCGACTGGTACCTGCTCGCCGCGGCGGTCGGGTTGCCGGTCGCGCCCCTGCTGGCGTTCACGCTCGTTTCCGCCCTCCGCTAGCATGGGAGCATGACCGATGCCACCTCGCAGTCACTGATCGATGCCTGCGCGGGGATCGCGCAGATCGGCGAGGATCGGCTCCGGATTCTCGACGAGCAACGGTTCCGCTCCGAGCTTGTTGATCGACTGGTAGTCGAGGCGGTCTTCAACAGTGACGCCGAGGTGCGCGACGCGGCGCGCTGGCTGATCTGGAGCGGATCACAGGCGCTCGGCTGCGGCAGCACCAGCATTCACGACCTGT
>JAYUGK010000167.1:0-5256 GCA_043738415.1 Chloroflexota bacterium
CGGCTACGAGCTTGGCCTTGGGATCGGGATTGCCGCGGGGTACGCCACGCTCGGGCGCATCGGCTTCGAGGGCAGATACGACTACGCGGCGATCGGCAACTCCGTGATCCTGGCCTCGCGCCTGTCAGACGCCGCCACTGCGGGCCAGATCCTGGTCAGCCAACGCGTGTTCGCCGCAGTCGAGGAACTTGTCGAGGCCGATGCAGTCGCGGACCTGGAGCTGAAGGGCTTCAGCCACGCGATGACGGCGTGGTCGGTGACGGCACTCCGCGCCTAGCGTCACCTCAGACCAGCACCACGCCGTTGCCGGACGGTGGCGCGCCGTTCCGCAACGAGGCCATCACGGCGCGAGATTCGAGCGGGAACGTGGCCTTCAGCGTCGGCGCGCCGCCCAGGATCGCCGCACGGTTGGCGCGCGTATCGGCCAGCACCAGGACCATGCAGGCCAGGACAGCGTCGCGCTGCTTGAGCGCCACTCGGCGCGCGGTCGCCTGTGCGTCGCCGAGGCGCGTCTCCAGCTCAAACCCGATCCGCCTGCTCGCGAGCCGCAGCTCGGCATCGACCGCCCGCTGGTCTCCTGGGATCGGGAGCGGGACCTCCGTTCGCCAGCCGTTCAGCGTGGGCAAGCTCGCCTGCAGCCTGCCGAGGAGCCGGGCGTGCGCCACGTCCTTCACCGGAGCCCCGCCCGGATAGACCTTCACCACCAGGTCGAGCCCAACGATCGATGCCAGAGTCGCCAGCCCCACAACGCCTGTCGAGCCGAGACCGCGTTCGACGCGGCTCACCTGCATCTTGGACATTCCCGATCGGCGGGCAACAGTGAGCTGGCTCAGGCCGGCGGTCCGGCGAGCTGCGCGCATCGCCTGACCGATCTCCAGTCGGAGGCGGGTGCCACGCGCGCGGCCGCGTTGCGCCGGATCTTCACGACTGGGCATCCGCCAGTCTCCCGCCCCCCGCGTTACCGACCGCTTACGAGCGCGTTACGAGCTGGCTCGACCCCGGGAACCTGCCGGTCAAACATGCAGCTCGTGGTACGACCGTCGGACGCTGAGACCCACGTGTCCAGCAGTCGCACACCCTCAGTCGCACACCCTTGCTGAGGTTTCGGGGAGCGGAGGAGCAAGGGGCTCCCGGTGCCCGGCGGTCGCACGAATTCCTTGATGTTTAGAGCCCTGCGCGAGGGGCCCCCGCCCCCCGCCCCTGAGCCCTCAGCCCCCGACCCCCGGTCCCCCTAGCGGATCGCGTCCACGATCTCCGGCTCCAGGCCGGCGTAGCGCTCCAGAAACTCGACACGCTCGCGGCGGAGCCGAGCCACCCATCTCGCGTAGTCCTCGGAACGACCCGTGCGCTCGTAGAGGCGGCGCGGCTGGAGCAGCTCGCCATCCTCCAGGCCGGGAAGAGCCACGGCCACGTCGTAGCCAAAGTCGGGGTCACGCTCCCAGGAGATCGTTTCCTCCGCGATCGCCTTGACGATGGCGCCGGAATGCTCGATCTCGACCTTCTTTGACCGTTCGTCGCCCTCCACGCCGCCGACCCGCCCGGTGTTCAGCAGGAAGACCTCGAAGTCGCAGCTGCCCATCAACTCCAGGAAGCGGTTGGCCTGCTGCTCGTCGCGGTGCGGGTAGAACGGGTTGGTGCCCGGCACGCGCAGCGCCTTCCCATCCTCCGCGGCACCACCGGCGGACGTTCCCTGCGTCTCGCCGAGCATGAAGTAGGCGGCCGCCTGCGCAGAGGAGAGCCGCGCGACCGCCGGGATGATGTTGTCGTTGCGGTTGAGGATCAGGAGGTGGCTGACCGGGCCGATCTCCCGCGGATCGCGCCAGATGCCGAGCGACGACATCGGGAAGGTTGCCCTGCCGTTCCTGGTGTAGGAGGTATCGAAGAAGTCGACCGGGCCGCCCGCCTCGCGCTGCGAGACGTTTTCCAGGTAGGCATCGGGCTTGACGACCGCTCCATGAATGGCCGGCTCATGGCGCGGATCGAGGCCAAAGGTCTTGGCGAAGCAGCCGTTCTCGGTGCCGACCACCTTGCCACCTGCGAACAGGCCGATGAAATCGTCCTGTACCGGCTGGCTATTGTTCTGCCTGGTGAAGGTGGTGGTGGTCTTGCCGGTCCCTGACAGGCCGATGATCAGCATCGTCTTCTCGCCCGATGTGGTTGGCACCACCTTGCAGCCGGCGTGCATCGCCAGGCCGCCCCGGCCGTACACGAGGGCGTTCCACATCCGCAGGCCGCCCTTCTTGCTCTCTCCGAAATAGTCCGAGTTGAAGACGCGGCTCACGCCGGCCTCCAGGTCGACGGCGATCAGGCGCTGGTCCGGATAGTCGGGCATCGGCATGTTCGGCGTGTAGATCAGGCACAGCTCGGGATCCCAGTCCTCGGCGGGCGCATCGGGAGGGAAATAGAGCTGCTGCTGCATGCCGGCGATATTGGCGTTGGCCTGCTCGATGTAGAGGCGAACGCGCGAGCGCTGCTCCGGATCGTTGCCCAGGTAGCCATCGATCACCAGCATGTCGACCCCGGCGATGTACTCAGCCTGGAGCGCGGCGACGCGCTCGCCCTCGGCGTGAGTGATCGCCCTGCCGGTCGTTTCGGAGGGGTCATCGGTCACCAGGTAGGTCGATTCCTTCGACCGGCTGGTCACCTTTGTCTGCACGTTGTAGTTGCCATAGCTGGTCGCGCGCGCCCGCGGCATGCGGCTGGTCAGTTCCTGCAGCTCCTTCGCGGACGGGTTCACGTGGACGGTGCGAGCTGCCGGCAGCCGGTGGTCCTTCGGGCCCATCGGCGCATTGGTGGTGGGACGCTGGATGAGCGTACTCATGGTGGTGAGTGGTCTCCTCTGCGGCTCTCTGCCTGCGGGCGCGGGGGCGATGCGGCCCGACGTGAAGTTCCGCCGCTATCGTACCAGTCGCGACAGCTGAAACCTTCTCGCGCGCTTGCGTCTCAATCCGTACAGACGCCCAATTTGCGTGGCGGCCCGAGTTCCCGAGGGAGAACAGATGCAGCTCAGCGAACGAAACCGACTATTCCGCGGCCTGGCGATGGCCATCGCCGCTCTCCTGCTGGTGGCAGGGGCCGTCTTCGGCTCCCAGACAGCCACCGACAGCCAGCACAAGCCCGATGCCAACGGCAACGGCACCGTCGAACCGAACAACTCCAACGAGTCCGAGTCCCCCGATGCCAACGGCAACGGCACCGTCGAATCGAACAACTCCAACGAGTCCGAGTCCCCCGAGGCCAGCGAGTCAGAGGTGGAAGACGCCAACGAGGTCGAAGACGCGGACGAGTCCCCCGATGCCAGCAAGAGCGAAGTCGAGCAGGCCGATGGTCCCGACGACTCCAGCAGCTCGCCGGACGAGAGTGACTCCGGCTCCGGCGGCGGGGATAGCTGACGACCAGCGCATGGTTGACGCCGGCGACATGGCACCATACAGGCGTGGATGACCGCGCCCTTGTGGATGCAGTGCTCGCCGGAGATCGCGACGCGTTCCGGCTCCTCGTCGAGCGGGAGCAGCGGGTGGTCTACCGCGTCTGCCTGCGGATCCTGGGCCGAACCCATGATGCCCAAGATGTTGCTCAAGAGGCGTTCGTGATGGCGTACCGATCGATCGCGACGTACCGGGGCCAAGGCCCACTCGGGGGTTGGCTCCTGCGCATCGCGACGCGCCAGGCGTTCCGACGCCTTCGGCAGCGCCGCGAGACCGTGGAGCTCGGCGCTGAGCTCGTCCTCCGCGCACCCGGCTCTGATCCGCTTGCCGTCATGCTCGCTGACGAGCGTCAGCGAGCGGTGCGCCAGGCCGTGGCCGCCCTCGGGGAGCCCTACCGTGAGGTGGTAGCCCTGCGCTTCTTCGGTGAGATGTCGCTTGATGAAATTGCCGCAGCCACGCGCCGTCCGCTCAATACCGTCAAGACTCATTTGCGTCGCGGCCTCGAACGGCTTCGGCCGCTCCTCGGGGCGGAGGCCATGGCATGACCCGCCGGCCGTATGAGCCCGCGGAGATCGACGGCGATGGCACCGACCTGGACTTGGCCGCCGGCGAGCTCGAGCGCTACGCCACGCTCACCGCAACCGCCGCGCCGGGCGATCTGGGTGACCGGGTGATGGCAGCCGTCGGGCATGAGCCGGTCCCGCATCGGGGTCTGCTTGGCTGGCTGCTGCCTGCCTCCTCCGGTCGGGGACTTGGCCGCGTCGCGCGGGCTGGCGCTGTGGCCGCCACGCTGGTGCTGGCAGTGGCCGGCGCCATGTTCGCCGGGGAGCTGGCACAGTTCGTGCGCGACGTCGGGAGCGGCGCGACGCACACGCAGTCGCCGACACCGTCGGTCATTGAATCGTCGAGTGAGCGCCCATCGGAGAGCCCCGACGAGAGTCCGTCCGGCTCGCCCGATCCCTCGCAAGACGAGAGTTCTTCCCCAGCTCAGTCCGGCTCGCCACAGACGAGCGAGCCCGGATCCGCGCAGCCGACCGCCATCGAAACCCCCGGCGAAAGCGAGACGCCGCGGCCGGCCACCGCTTCCCCCTCTCCCAGCCCGACCGCGTAGCCCTAGGGCTCCTCCGGCGCATCCCCTCCGCTGTCCGCCGGCGACGACCTCGACGCGTCACCTCCGCGGCCAAGCGACGACTGTCGGGCGGCGAGCTGGCCAGATGGCATGCCGGAAAGGGGCCATTCGGACGTGGCGGCCAGCAACGGCTGCCTCTTAAATCCTCCTATCCAACAAGTACCGGCAGCGAGCCGGGTAAGCAGGAAGAAGAGGCAAATCATGGGATTCTCAAGCGATCGTTTGACCAGGCGCCGAGGGCATCGTCCCGTTGTCGCGCTGGTCGGTGTTCTTTTCGGGGCAATGGTCCTGGCCGGCTGCTCGGCGGCAACCGGTGGCTCAGTCAAGGTAACGCTGACCGAGTGGGCAGTGGTGACCGATAAGGCGAGTGTGCCGGCGGGGAAGGTCTCCTTCGTGGTGACGAACTCCGGGACCCAGTTCAAGCACGAGTTCGTGGTCATCAAGAGCGACCTGGCTCCGGCCGACCTGCCGGCGGTTGATGGCAAGGTCGACGAAAAGGGAGCCGGCATCAACTTCATCGGCGAGGTGAAGGAGTTGGAGATCGGCGGCACCGGGACTGAGTCGTTCGACCTGACGGCCGGGAAGTACGTCCTGATCTGCAACATCGTCGAGACCGGCAGCGGCCACGAATCCCACTACACCCAGGGGATGCGGGTCGCCTTCACGGTTACCTGAGACGCACAAGGGTCCGACGACGAC
>JAYUGK010000168.1:0-14016 GCA_043738415.1 Chloroflexota bacterium
CAGGAGTATTTCGTGCATCGGCAGCAGGCCGATGAGGTGCGCTCGGTGCGCTTCGAGGGGATCGATGCCGCCCGACCCAGCCCCGCGGCGCTGATGGCGCTGGCGAGCGCCGACCTGGTGGTCATCGGTCCGTCGAATCCGATCGTCAGCATCGGCCCGATCCTGGCCGTCCCCGGCATGCGCGAGGCGCTGCTCGCCTCGCCCGCACCTCGTTTGGCGGTGAGCGGCATCGTGGCCGGCAAGGCGCTGCGCGGGCCGGCGGACAGGATGCTCACCTCGCTGGGCCACGAGTCGAGCGCCCTTGGCGTGGCGCGCCTCTACGCGGGGCTCGTCGAACGCTTCGTAGTCGACGAGCTTGACGCTGCGCTGGCCCCGGCCATCGAGGCGCTCGGCATGACGGTCAGCGTCCTGCCCACTGTGATGGGCAGCGACCAGGATCGCGCCGACCTGGCCCGCGCACTCCTCGACGTGGCCGGGACTATGCTCAACGGGTGAGCGTCCGCATCATCGTGCCGCACCGCGGACTCGCCGCGGCCAAGACCCGCCTCGCCCCGGTGCTCGACATCGGTGAGCGCGAGGCGCTGGCCCAGCGCCTCCTCGAACGCGTGCTGCGCGTCGTGCACGAGGCTTGCGACGACACCGTGGTGATCAGCCCTTCCGCCGCGCTCGAGCCGGTCGTGATCGCGTCGGGGGGGCGCCTGGTGGTGCAGCACGGGATGGGTCTCAACGCCGGCTTGGAGCAGGCGCGCGTCGAGGCGCTTGCAGACGGGATCACCACGCTGGTGGTGCTGCATGGCGACCTTCCCAACCTGACGGCCGATGATGTCCGAGCCCTGATCGCCGCGGCGCCGGGGCCGAAGGGCGTGGCCATCGCGCCGGACCGCGGCGGAACCGGCACGAATGGGCTCGCCATGGAGCCGCCCGATGCCATCGGCTTCGCCTTCGGGATCGGCTCGCGAGCGGCCCATGCCGCCCTCGCGGAACGCGCCGGGCTCCCCTTCGTCGAGGTTCACCGTCCGGGGCTGGCCTTTGACGTGGACACGCCGGCCGATCTCGCCCGCTGGCTCGGGCTGGGCGACGCGGCGTGATCTCGCTGGTTCCCCTCGATGGGATCCCCGAGGTCCAGCCCGGCGACGACCTCGCGCCACTGATCGCCGCGGCGCTGGCCGCGGGGGGCATCGGTCTGGAGGCAGACGACGTGCTGGTGGTCACCCAGAAGGTCGTCAGCAAGGCAGAGGGGCGGGTGGTCGAGCTGTCGTCGGTCACGCCTCGGGAGGAGGCGCGCGCGTGGGCGGCTCGATGGGGGAAGGACCCGCGCCAGGTGGAGCTGGTACTCCAGGAGAGTGCCGAGGTGCTGCGCATGGCGCCGGGCGGCCTGATCATCTCGCGCACTCGGCACGGCTTTGTATGCGCCAACGCGGGCGTGGACATGTCGAACGTGGGTGGGGGCGATGTCGCCACGTTGCTGCCTCTCGACCCGGACGCTTCCGCACGCTGGCTGCGTTCGCGTTTGGGCGAGCTTTGCGGGACGGCACCGGCGGTCATCATCAGCGACTCGTTCGGGCGACCGTGGCGCAAAGGGATCGTCAACGTGGCGATCGGCGTGGCAGGGATCGAGGCACTGCTCGACCTGCGCGGCACGCTCGACGCCTCGGGTCGCGAGATGCACTCCACGGTGATCGCTGTGGCGGACCAGCTGGCCTCGGCGGCGGACCTGGCCGGTGGCAAGGTGGCGCAGCGACCGGTGGTGCTGGTGCGTGGCTACCCGTTCGAGCCGGCTGGCGGCGATGCCGGGGCGGCAGCGCTGGTCATGGACCGGGAGCTGGACCTCTTCCCCTAGGCAGCGGTCAGGATTTGCGCCCAGCGCACGTAACGGCCAGCCGCCAACGCAACGTGGCGCTGGCTTGCGCTGAGCGCACGCGGCAGCCAGGAAGCTCCTCCTTTGGGGGTCATCCAGCCCGAATCGGGCCCCTACGTGGCTGTTACTTGCGCTGGGCGCAACTCGCGCCGCGAACCGCGTGCGCCCAGGCGGCTAGATCGGGCGTGCGCCCAGGCGGCTAGATCGGTTGGAGGAAGAGGCTGACGATCTGCCCGCCCTCGACGCGGAAGTTGGCCTCCACGTGCATGGAGGTGACGCCGGGGCGCATCACCGTCACGTCGGCGATGTAGCTGGCCCCCATCGAGCGCCCGTCGTTGGCATACATCCGGAAGCCGTCTCCGGCGCGGATGAACCAGCCGCCGACCTTGTCGCGGCCGCGCAGGTTGGTCCGCTCATCGGAGCCGGGGACCGAAATGCCCAGCACCGCGAACTCGGCGAAAAGAGCGACGGCAGCGTCGCGTCGATCGTCGTTGATCAGCTCGAAGAAGAGATCGACCGTCTCGGTGGCACCCATGCGTCGGCCAGTGTAGTCGGGGATGCTGGTCGGCACGGCGGAGCGCTCGCCGGTCGGCTACCCTGCTCGCGTTCCCTGAGTAGGTGGAGACGCCCCAAGTGCCTTCTTTTGCCGATCTCGTCCGGCAGTTCCTGGACGAGCACCACGCCGACCACCCCGTCCAGTCCAGCACCCTGGGCCTGACCGCCTTCGATTCGCAGCTCGATGACCTGTCCGCCGCGGCGTTCGAGCGCCGGCACGCATCGGCCGAGGCGTGGCTGGCCAGGTTCGAGGCTGTGGAGACCGCCACGCTCACCTTCGACGAGGCTATTGACCGGGACCTGCTCATCGCGAGCCTCCACGGGGTGCTGACCCACGACGATTTCCAGTCGTGGCGCCGCCAGCCCGACATCTACCTGGACCCGGGCCTGGATGGGGTCTTCATCCTCTTCCTGCATCGGCTTCGTGCGGAGGCTGAGCTGGTCAAGGCCGCGGTAGAACGACTGAACAAGATCCCGCAGAACCTGGCCGATGGGCGTGCCAACCTGCAGCCTGAGCTGGTCTCGCCGCTGCTCCTCAAGCGCGCCATCAACCAGGCGCGCGCCGCGGCGCATTACACACGCGAGCTGCTGCCGGGCCAGGTGGCAGACGAGCATCGGGCGCCGCTGGCGGAGGCGGGTGCACGCGCCGCCGAGGAGCTGGAGGCCTACGCCGAGTTCCTTAAGGAGATGGAGCCGCGGGCAACCGGCGACTGGGCCTTTGGCGAGGCGCGCTACAACGCCATCCTGCAACAGGCTGAGCTGTTCGACTTTGACGCGCGCCAGCTGCGGGAGCGCGCCCGCGGGGAGATCGAGCGTCTCAGCGCCGAGCTGCGCAAGGGCGCCAAGGAGCTGGCGGGCCACGAGGATTGGCACGCCGTGCTGCTGGAGCTGAACAAGGATCGGCCGCTGACGCCGGAGGCGATGCGCCTCGGCTACGAGCAATGGACCGCCAACGCCCGCGCCTTCCTGCACGAGCGACGGCTGGTCAGCTTCCCGGTCGGCGAGGAGTGCAGCGTCGAGCCGTCACCGCCCTTCCAGCGCCCGGTCCTGGCGGTTGCGAGTTACCAGGATCCGCCCCCCTTCTCCGACTCGATGCGCGGCCACTTCTTCGTTCCCTACCCGCCCGACGAGGCGAGCGAGGCGGAGATCGCAAAGCGGCTGGAGTCGAACTCCTACCCCAGCATCCCGTCGACCGCGGTCCACGAGGCCTACCCCGGGCACCACTGGCACCTGGTGATGGCCAAGCTGAACCCATCGGCCGCACGCCAGGTCTTCGGTACCAGCTTCTTTGCCGAGGGCTGGGCGCTCTACGCGGAGCGCATGATGCGGGAGGCCGGCTTCTACCACGACCTGCGGCACGTCATGTTCCAGTACGAGGCGACCCTCTTCCGCGCCGCGCGGATCGTGGTCGACACCAGCCTGCACCTGGGCGAGATGACGCACGCGGAGGCGGTGCAGTTCATGCTGGCCCACTCGTCGATGACCGAGCCGACCGCCATAGCCGAGGTGACCCGCTACTGCTCGTGGCCGACGCAGGCCAGCTCCTATCTGACCGGCTGCCTCGAGATCCTGCGCATCCGTGACCGCTTCCTGGCCGTTCGCGGGGCGACCCTGGCCGATGCCGACGCCATGCGTGACTTCCACGATGCGTTGACCAGTTCGGGGACCATGCCCATCGCGCTGGCCGAGCGCGCCGTCATGGCACGGGCCTAGCCGACCGATGCCGACCGTGGGGGAGGGCCAGGCCAGCTCGTTGGCCGAGCTGGCGGAGGCCTACTGGGACGCCTATCTGCAGGCCGATCCGGTGCAGGGCACCGCGATCGGGGATGGCCGCTACAACGACCGCCTGCCCGATCTCAGCCCCGATGGCCGTCACTTCCTGGCGCGTCGCTTCGAGGGGCTGCGGGAACGGGTCGCCGCCGTCCGCCCGGATCCCGCAGACCGCGAGGCCCCGCTGACCCACGCCGCGCTGCTGGCGGCGATCGATTCGCAGCTGGCCATCCTGGCCGCGGACGCGCCCTCCTGCACGGTCGATGCCATGAACGGTCCGCTGGCGACCTTCATGAACATTCCGTCCTTCCAGCCGCTGCGCCAGCCGCCCGATGGGGTGGCCATGCTGGCCCGCTGGCGCGAGATGGGGCCGTGGCTCGACGAGCTGGGGGAGGCTCTCCGCCGCGGCCTCGCCGACGGGCAGTCACCGGTGGCCGGATCGGTGCGGAGCGTGCTCGACGAGGTGGACGAATTGCTCGCCCAGCCCACCGCGAGCTGGCCGCTGCTGGCTCCCCTCGAGCGCCAGCCGGCCGGATGGCCGGATGCCGAGTGGCGGTCGTTCGCGACCGACCTTCAGCACGCGGTCGAGCATGAGGTGCGGCCCGCCTTCGCGCGGTATCGGGCCTTCCTGTCCGACGAGGTGCTCTCCCGGAGCCGCGACGAGGACCACGTCGGGATCTGCCATCTTCCCGGCGGGCTGGAGCGCTACACGCGGCTCGTGCGCGCACACACCACCACCGACCGCACGGCGGAGGAGCTGCACGGGATCGGGCGGGCCGAGGTGGCCCGCATCGACGCCGAGATGAGCTCGCTCGGCGCTCGCGTGCTGGGCACCGCGTCGCTGGACGAGACGCTGGTCGCCCTGCGCGGCGACCCATCGGTCCATTTCGCCAGCGGTGAGGAGATCGTGGAGGCTGCGCAGCGGTCGCTGGCGCGGGCACAGGATGCGATCCCCGCCTGGTTCGGACGGCTGCCGCGCACCCGCTGCGAGGTGACCCGCATGCTCCCCCACGAGGAGCGCCACACGACCATCGCCTACTACCGGGAGCCGTCGCAGGACGGCAGCCGGCCGGGGCATTACTACATCAACACCTACGCCCCCGAGACTCGCCCGCGCTACGAGGCCGAGGCGCTCGCCTTCCACGAGGCGGTGCCGGGACATCACTTGCAGGTCGCCATCGCCCAGGAGCTGGATCGGCTGCCTGCCTTCCGTCGCCATGGGGAGACGACCGCCTACGTCGAGGGCTGGGCCCTGTACACCGAGCGCCTGGCCGATGAGATGGGCCTCTACAGCGGCGACCTGGATCGCATCGGCATGGTTTCGTTCGACGCCTGGCGGGCCTGTCGGCTGGTGGTCGACACCGGGATGCATGCGCTCGGCTGGTCGCGACAGCAGGCGATCGACTTCATGGAGGGACATTCCGCGCTGGCGCCCAATAACATCGCCAACGAGGTGGACCGATACATCGGCTGGCCCGGACAGGCCCTGGCCTACAAGGTCGGCCAGCTGGAGATCCTCTCCCTGCGCCGCGAGGCCGAAGAGGAGATGGGCTCCGGGTTCGACATCCGCCGTTTTCATGACGCGGTGCTTGGCCATGGCCCGCTGCCGCTCGACGCCCTGCGGGAGTCGGTTGCGGCGGACCTTGGTCTGGCGTCGGCGACTGATGTGCTCGCGAGGAGCGATCCGTGACCAGGCGCATCATCAACACCCCCGACGCGCCGGGCACGGCCGGCTATGCGACCGGGGGATTTCCCTACAGCCAGGCGGTCGTAGCTGCCGGGTTGGTCTTCGTCGCGGGCCAGGGTCCCTTCGATCCCGTCGACGGGTCAGTGGCAGGCACCACGATCCAGGAGCAGACCGGTCAGTGGCTGCGCAACATCGAGGCCATCCTGGTCGCCGCCGGCAGCTCGATCGACAAGGTCGTCAGCGCGACCTTCATCCTGCGGGATCCGGCCGATTTCGCGGGTATGAACGAGGAGTGGGTCCGCTGGTTTCCTGTTGACCCGCCCGCCCGCCAGGGGGCACGCCATCCGCTGGACGTGGAAGGCCTGCGCATCTCGATTGCGGCGGTCGCCGAGGCGTAGGCGACCATGAGCATCTCGATCGGCCCGGCGTCCCGACAGCGAGGCGCGTTCCTGCTGGCCGACATCTCCGGCTACACCAGCTTCCTGCAGCGCGTGACGGACGCCCATGTGGAACTCCTCATCAAGGCCGACGAGCCGGCCCCGGCCTACTCCCTGGTGTCGAGCCTGCTCGACACCGTCGCTTCCAGGCTCGAACCGGCGTTCCAGCTGGCCAAGTTCGAGGGCGATGCCATCTTCGCGGTAGCGCCCGACGGCCCGGACGCGCTCCACGGCGAGGCGGTCGGGGAGTGGCTTCGCACCTGCCACGCCGCCTTCGTTCAGCAGCTGGCCAAAGGCCGCTCCGAGTGGACCTGCGACTGCAATTCGTGCGCCGGCGTGGTCGCCCTGGGGCTCAAATTCGTGCTCCATCATGGCGACTACGTCACCCAGCGCATCCTCGGTCGCGAGGAGCTGGCGGGCCCCGACGTGATCGTCGCCCATCGGCTGCTGAAGAACCACGCCCACGAGGCGATCGGGCCCCGGCCGTACGCCATGTTCAGCGATGCCGCGCTCACCGCGCTGGAGGTGCCGGCCGCCGAGATGCTGGCGCTGACCGAGACCTACGAAGGGTTGCCGCCGATCCCGGTTCACCTGCTGGTCCTGGACTGACGCCCCGCCGGGCATCGGCGAAAGATTGAGTTGTCCCCCGCGTCATCGCGCCCATACCGTGTGAATGCGCCGGATCATCTGGCGCACGATGCGGAAGGGGCATGGATACCGAACTCGTGGTACGAGCGCAGCACGGCGACGAGGAGGCCTTTACCAGCCTCGCGGTTGCCGTGGGCGATCGGCTCCATGCAGTGGCGCACAGGATCCTGCGCGACACCACCATCCGATGCGAGCGGCTGCACCACGCCTGGCAAGGTCCGATTGCTGGACTCCGGCGGCCCCAACAATCACGACGAGTTCGTCGTTTCGGTTGCTTTGCACTACCAGATCATCGACGTGGGAGGGACCCCGGTGGTCCTCGAGCAGTACTCCTTTGACAGCGCCGCGCGCCTGGCCGACGTTCAGAAGGTGGTGGACAGCATCACCTTCGAATAACGGACCCTTCGCCGTATGGGCCGGTGGGAGCTCCGCTTCTGCCGGCCGGTCGGCAGTCCCTACCAGCGCTCCTCGTGGACGAGGGCGTCGAGGGGCTGCCGGCCCCCGGCACGATTCGGCGCTTCCAGCACCGATGGATCGGCCGGGTAGCCGAAGGAGAGCAGGAAGTCGCAGCGCTGCTCGACCGGCAGGCCAAGGAGTCGCGCTGCCAGCCCGTGGTCGTAGACGGTGGCCGGCACGCTGCCGATGCCCAGCTCCCACGCGGCGAGGACCATGTTCTGTGCAGCACGACCCAGGTCCCAAATGACCGAGGTGCTGCGCGGACCGCTCGTCTCCGGCGTCACCAGCGCGATCGCCATGGGTGCACGCGCCAGGTGGCCGGCATACGGCCCCACCTTGGCCAGCCCGTCCAGGTGCTCGCGGTCGCGGATCACGATGAACGCCCAGCGCTGGTCATTCTTTGAGCTGCCCGCCCGCCGGGCGGCATTAAGGATCCGATCCACGTGGTCCGCCGCCACTGGACGGTCGGCGAACCGCCGCACCACCCGCACCGAGTTGATCGCCTGCCAGGTCTCCATCAGCCCTCCAGCACGTCGATCCGGATCCGCTTGTTGATCCGTCCCTTGGACTCGTAGCCGGTCACCCGCACGCGACCGATCTCGCCGGTATGGGACACGTGCGTTCCGCCATCAGCCTGCAGGTCGAGGCCAACGATGTCGATGGTGCGAATCTCGCTGATCCCCGCGGGGAGGAGGTTGATCTTGGTTCGGATGAGGTCCGGGATGGCGAATGCCTCGTCGCGCGGCAGGACATTCACTCGGATCTCGCGGTCGGCGGCGATCTCGACGTTGACCCGCCGTTCGATCTCGGCAACCAGCTCACCGGCCATCGTCTCGAACTCGAAGTCCATCCGCCCGGCCAGCGGTTCCATGTTCCCGCCGGTGACCGATGCGCCCCAGTCGCGCCAGACGACTCCGCACAGCACGTGCAGCGCGGAATGGGTTCGCATCAGGGCGTGGCGGCGCTCCCAATCCAACTCGGCGGTGACCGCCGTGCCCACCGCAGGGGCCTCGGCGCCTTGCTCAAGCAGATGCCAGATCTCGTCCCCGGCCTTGCGCGCGCTCACCACCCGCCACGCGGTTCCGTTCGCGGCTCGCAGCCAGCCGGCATCGGCCGGTTGCCCACCGCCACCGGGATAGAAGACGGTCCGGTCGAGAAGCACCGCACCGCCCTCGGTCTGCACCACGCGGGCTGTGGTCGATCGCGCGTACGCATCGGCGTAGGCCAGGTTCTCGCTCACCGGGGCAGGCTAGCAGGCGCTACCATGCCGTGCGCCCACCCCCAGCCGAGGTACCGATGGATTTCCCTGCCCTCGTCGACGGCCTGCTGGCCGACTACTTCCGCCTTCAGCCGGTGCAGGCCACCGAGTTGGGGATGCATGCCTACGACAACAACTGGCCGGACCTGACCGATGCGGGCCACACGGCCTGGCTCGACTGGCTGACCTCGGCGCTATCCCGCGTCGAGGCAGTCGATTGTGCCGGTATTTCGCGGGATGAGGCGATCGATCGGCGGATCCTGCTCGAGAACCTGTCCGCCATGCGATTCTCCGCCGATGAGCTGCGCGAGCAGGAGTGGAACCCGCTGACCTACGTCTACCTGCTCGGTAACGGGCTCTTCAGCCTCCTTTCCCGCGAGTTCGCCCCGCTGCCCCATCGGCTGCGGAGCGCCGCGGCGCGGATGCGGGACATGCCGGACGTGCTGGCCGCAGCGCGTGCCACCCTCGGCGTCGCCGGCTCCCGTCCGGTGAGCCGCTTCCACACCGAGAAGGGCGTGGAACGGGTGGCGGGAATCGGCGACCTGGTCGTGACCGCCCTGGCGGAGGGGGAGCGCGCCGGCGACGGGGCTCTCCAGGCGGAGCTGCAGGCCGCTGCCGAGACCGCCATGGCGGCGCTCGAATCCTTCACCGCCTGGCTGCGCGACGAGCTCCTGCCGGCGGCCCAGGGCGACTTTCGGCTCCGGCCGGAGCTGTACGCCGCCAAGTTCCACCATGCGCTCAAGACCACGTTCACCCCCGCCCAGCTCGAGGCCAGGGCCCGGGAGGAGTACGACCGGGTGCGCGTCGAGATGACTCGCATCGCGCGCGAGATCTGGACGACCTGGATGGGCGACGCGCCGCAGCCGCGTAGCGACGACGTGGCGGTGCGGACGGTGCTCGACGCCGTGGCCGCAGACCACCCGAAGGCCGATGAGTTGCTCGACTTCTGCCGTGCCGAGAACGCGCGGATCGAGGCGTTCGTCGCGGAATCCGACCTGGTCGGCCTGGCCGACGAGCCGCTTCAGATCGTGTGGACGCCTGCCTTCCTGCGCTCGTTCGGCGGGGCGATGCTGATCCC
This sequence comes from Chloroflexota bacterium, assembly GCA_043738415.1. Lineage (GTDB taxonomy): Bacteria > Chloroflexota > Limnocylindria > QHBO01 > QHBO01 > CF-167. The sequence goes on from JAYUGK010000168.1 coordinate 9,748, forward strand.
GCCCGGCCCGCTCGACCGAGGCCTCGACTCGTTCTTCGCCATCACGCCCATGCCCGACAGTTGGAGCGCGGAGCAGAAGGAGTCGTACCTGCGCGAGGACAACGCCCGCATGCTGCGCCTGCTCACCATCCACGAGGCGGTGCCCGGCCATTACCTCCAGCTGGCCTACTCGAACCGCACCGCCTCAACGGTGCGCGCCATTTTCGGCTCCGGGGTCTTCGCCGAAGGGTGGGCGGTCTACCTCACGCAGCTGATGATGGATATCGGCTATGGCGCCGATGATCCCGCGCTGATGCTCGTCCACTGGAAGTTCTACCTGCGCGGCGTCACCAACACCCTGATGGATGTCGCGATCCACGCGGGCACCATGGACCGGGACGAGGCGATGCATCTTATGGTTGACGGAGGCTTCCAGGAAGAGGCCGAGGCAGCCGCCAAGTGGGATCGGGCGCGTCTCTCGTCGACCCAGCTGTGCGAGTACTTCCTGGGGAGCGTGGAGATGCAGGAGCTGGAGGCAGAGGCCCGCCGGCGTGCCGGCGCGGAGGGGCGCGAGTTCGTGTATCGGCCGTACCTCGAGTCGGTGCTGGCCCACGGCACCCCGTCGCTGCCGGTGATCCGGGAGATCCTTTTCGGCGCCTGAGGCGCCGCCCGATCGGCCATGGCCAACCTGCCGCCGCCGCGCCGCGCGCCCAGGGTCTTTGCCGCGCTGCGCTACCGCAACTATCGGCTCTACTGGTTCGGCCAGATCGTCAGCCTGGCAGGGACGTGGATGCAGTCGGTCAGCCAGCCGTGGCTGGTCCTGCTGCTCGGCGGCAGCCCGATCCAGCTCGGGATCGTGGTGGCGCTGCAGTTCACGCCGGCCATGTTCCTGGCGCCGCTGGGCGGCGTCATCGCAGACCGGGTGGACAAGCGTCGCCTGCTGCTGGTCACCCAATCGGTCGCCATGCTGCAGGCGGTGATCTTCTGCGTTCTCACCGCCCTGCACCTCATCCAGATCTGGGAAGTCATGGTGCTCGCGCTGGCGCTGGGGATCGTCAACGCGCTCGACATGCCGGTCCGCCAGTCGTTTGCCGCCGAGCTCGTCCGGCGCGAGGATCTGATGAACGCCATCGCCCTGAATTCGGCAAGTTTCAACCTGGCCCGCGTCATCGGGCCGGCAATCGCCGGCATCACCCTGGCCCTGTTTGGTCCTGCCTTCAACTTCGGGGCCAACGCGGTCAGCTACGTGGCCGTGCTGCTGGCGCTGTTCCGCATGGACGCGGCAGGCATCAAGCGCCTCGACCGCCCGGGCGTCGCTGCATCGGTCCGGGAGAGCCTGCGAGAGGGGATCGCCTACGCGGTTCGCACGCCCACCGTCCTCTGGCCATTGGTGCTGCTGGGGGGCATGAGCATCTTTGCGTTCAACTTCCAGACCCTGCTGCCGCTCCTTGCTCGCAACACCCTGCACCTCGACGAGGGCGGGTTCGGGGCCCTGTTCGCGGCCATGGGCTTCGGATCGCTGATCGGGTCGATGACGCTCGCCTTTGCCGGAGGCCACCGCCCGCTTCTGCGGCTGATCCTGGGCGGGGCGCTGGGCTTCGTGACCTTCGAGATCGCCTTGGGTCTGTCCCGCGTGCCGCTCTTCTTCTACCCCTCAATCGTGCTGCTCGGGCTCGCCTCCATGCTGATGGTCAACACCATCAACATCATCGTTCAGCACAGCGTTCCCGACGAGTTGCGGGGCCGCGTGATGGCGCTCTACATCACGGTCTTCGCCGGTGCCACCCCGATCGGCGGCGTCTTCGCCGGCAGCATCGCCCAGTTATGGGGCGCTCCCGCCGCCCTCGTGCTCGGCGCTGGACTCGGCGCGGTGGTGCTCGCCGTGGTGGCGTGGCAGCTGCTAGTGCTGGGCAAGGCCTGGACCGATGTGCCGGCTCGGCCGGCGTCCGCCGCGTGACCGACGATCTGACTCCAGCTGCGACTCTGGCTGCGACTCCGGCGAGTTCCGCGCGCCCACGCGCGACGCTTGCCCTGCTTGCCCTGGCGCACGCGGTGATCCACGCGCAGTCGGCGCTGATGCCGCTCATCTACCCGATCGTGATCGTGCAGTACGCGCTGAATCCGCGAGACATCGGCCTGTTCATTGCCATCACCACCGCGGTGGGAGGCTCGATGCAGCTCCTCTACGGCTTCCTGATCCGATGGATTGCCCGTCCCACCCTGCTGGCCGGCGGCCAGCTGATCTTCGGATCGGGGCTGCTGATCGGCGGCCTGTCGTCGTCGGTGGGACAGCTGCTCGGCGCGATCAGCCTGTCGCGGGTCGGGGCCAGCCCGCAGCACACCGTCGGGAACGCCCTGCTGTCGGACATCTACCCGCCCCGGCGTCGCGGCTTTGCCATCAGCGCGCACATTGCCGGTGGGAATATCGGGACCGTGCTGGTGCCGTTCGTGGGGCTGGCGCTCATCAACTCGGTCGGCTGGAACGCGACGCTGGCCATCTTCGGGGCGCCGGCCCTGGTGGTCGGGACACTGATCGCTTTCTCGGTTCGGGAGGATTCACACGCCTACCGTGCCGCAGCGCGTGGCTCCGGCACCATCCGCGGACAGCTGCGCGAGGTGGTCCGCCGTCGAGACCTGCGACTGATCCTGGGCGCCGCGCTGATCGCCGCCGGCGGGCGCGGGCTCGATATCGTCGCGCCCTTCATGCTCCTCTACCTGCGCGGTCCGCTGCATCTTTCCGCGGCCACCACCGCCTCGCTCTACGCCCTGCTGCTGGTGGGCGCGGTGGTCGGCCCACTGCTGGCCGGCTGGCTCTCCGATCACTTCGGCCGGCGCCGCACCCTGGTCGTCTACTACCTGCTCTCGGCGGTCGGGATCCTCTCCTTCCTCGCCGCCGGCTCCAACCTCGTCCTGCTGGTCCCGCTGCTGCTGCCGTTCGGCACCGCGGTCTTCTCCGAATCCCCGATCCTGCAGGCCTACCTCGCCGACCGGGCGGTGGGTCCCACTCGCGATGTCGCTTTCAGCGTCTACTTCACCTTCGCCTTCGGGATCGGGGCCTTCTGGGCGCTCGCGATCGGCAACGTGGTGGCCAGCTTCGGCTACCCGGCCGCTTTCGGGGTCATGGCCGCGTCCTACCTGGGAGCCGCGCTCCTGCTCGGCCTCGTCCCGGAGCAGCGAGCCCCGGGGCAGGCGTAGCCCTGGCCGCCAGGACGGGTACGACGTGACGTCCCAGGACGGTTACCACGTGACGTCCCAGGACGGTTACCACGTGACGTGGTACGTAGGCACCGCAGACCCTCCAGTCAGCCTCGGAGACCTCTGATTCGTGACCTGCCACCACGAGACGTGGTGCGCGGGGTCGCGCGGGGTCGCGCGGGGTCGGGCCGGGTCGCCCCGGGTCGGATCGGTGCCCAAGTACAACAAGACGTGGTAAGCCACCGATACGGGAGACGTAAGCATCGGCCCCGATGATGCCCCCATGCGTTCATTCCGCGCCCGGCCGGCCGATGCGGGCCGCGCCCGCTCCACCCAGCTGGCAGGCTGGTATGGCCGGGAGCTCCGCATCGCTCGGGCTACTGCCGGCCTCTCCCAGGCGCAGCTCGCGCGCCTGGCGGCGGTCAGCCAGCAGGAGGCGAGCAAGGCGGAACGTGGGGCAACCGACGTGTCACTCGACGCCCGATGCCGCCTTGCTGCAGCCTGTGGCCACGAGCTGGGCTGGCGCCTCTACCCGGTCTCGACGGTCCGCCTCCGCGATTCGGGGCAGCTGGTCATCGCCCAGGCGATCACCGCGCAGGCGCACCCAAGTTGGCAGGCGCGGCTCGAGGCTCCGGTGGCTGCCGGCGACCCGAGGGCCGCGGACCTCCTGCTGATCGGCCCCACGCAGATCATCCACGTCGAGATCGAGCGGGCGCTGGTGGATCTGCAGGCTCAGCTCAGGTCGGCTCAGCTCAAGCGCGATGCCCTGGCGGTGCGGCAAGGGCGTCCCGTCCGGCTGGTGATCGCCGTTCCGGACAGCCGGACCGCGCGTGCCCGCGTGGCCCCGCACGCCGATCTGCTCGCACGCACCTTGCCCCAACCTTCGAGATCGATCTGGCAGGCGATCCGCAGCGGCGAGCCATTGAAGGCCGATGGAATCCTGTTCGTCCGATCCGCCCCCGACTAGAATCGCGCCCATGGCCGACGATCAGAAGGACGCACGCATGGACGCACGCACGGACGCACGCACGGACGAGCACATCGAGCCGGCCGCCGATGTGGCCACCATCGAGAACCTGCTGCGCGAGGAGCGGC
>JAYUGK010000169.1:0-1688 GCA_043738415.1 Chloroflexota bacterium
CGACTAGGAAGGCCTGCCGAGACTCAGGGCGCCGTGGATCCGCCGTGCCTGATCAGCGTCCGATCGACGCTCCAACCAGCTCGGCTCAAGTTCGGCGACTCGGTCAGCCAGGTCGTGGTCGGACAGCTCGCGGATCAGTCCGTTGCCGCACAGGGCAAGGAGCACGCCCACCAGCTCGGGGTCGTACCAGGATCCGGCGCGAGCGTGAATTGCCTGCTCGGCGTTGCTCGCACCCCGCTCGCGGATCAGTCGGTCCAGGTCGTGGCAGACCGCCACCATGCGCGCGAAGAGCGGGATGGCGGACCCGGCCAAGCCGATCGGCAGACCTCGACTGTCCCAGTGCTCATGCAGCGCCATGACGGCCACCGCCACCTCCGGACCGAAGCCGGCGCCGAGCACGATCTGGGCGCCTCGTCGGGCGCGCGCGTGCTCGTCGGCTCGTCGTTCATCTTCCGATCGGCGCGACAGGACGGACAGGCGGTGCATCCCGGGGGGCTCAGTCGTGCTTGCAGAGTGCCCATCTCCCGCTTCGTGGAACAAGGCTGCGTAGAGCAGGGCCGCGCGGTCGCGGTCACCGATCCCCAGCGCTTCCGCCAGGCGCATGGCCAGGAGGCAGGTGCGCAGGGTATGTCCGCTGGCGACACCGGCGGCAGCGTCGAGCGCGGCGGAGTTGGTCGCAACGAGATCCGCCGTGCGGACCGACGGTCGAGCGACTGCTTGGGCTCGCATCGTCGCCAGTCTCCCCGTATGACGAGTCGCGAGGAATGGCTCCAAGGTACCCCCGACAACCGACCCTTTAGCGGCGGAGCTCGGCCTGGATTTCGGCCCGAGTCGGCATGCCTTCTCGCGCTCCGGCCCGAGTGACGCTCAGGCCGGCAGCGGCGTTGGCTGCGGCGGCCGCCTCGCGGATCGGCCACCCCTCGGACAGCCAGGCAGCGAGCACCCCGGAAAAGGTGTCGCCGGCCCCGGTGGTATCTGCCGCGGTGAGCGGGCGAGCGGCGATCTCGCTGCGCTGTTCGCCGTCCACCACCAGGACGCCGGCGGCGCCCATGGTCACCAGGACCGGGTTCGCGCCGCCTTGTCGCAGGGCTAGGAGGGCTGCATCAGGATCTCCGGCACCGGTGGCCGTGAGGAGCTCCCCCAGGTTTGGGGTGAGGATCGGCCCGTAGGCGAGTAGCTCCACTGGGAGGAGCTGCGCCGGTGCGGGATTCAGGACGACGCCAAGCCGTCGTTGCTGGGCCCAGCGGAAGGCTGCGGCGACCGCGGCCATCGGCACCTCGAGCGAGGCGAGAAGGACGGTCCCCGGCGGTGGGTCGGCCAGGTCTGGCTCGGCCTCAACCACCAGGCGGTTGGCGCCGGGCGCCACCGCGATCTGATTCTCGCCGTTCGCATCAACCGTGATGAGTGCGACACCGGTCGGCTCATCGACGCGCCGCACCCGGCTCACGTCGATCCCCTCAGTCGCCAGCGCGGCGAGTGACTCGTCGCCGTAGGCGTCGCGGCCAACGGCACCGAGCATCGTCACCTCGGCGCCCGCGCGCGCCGCGGCGACTGCCTGGTTCGCGCCCTTCCCGCCGAAGTGGCGTTCGAAGCGGCTCCCCAGCACCGTTTCACCCGGGTGCGGCAGGTGCGGGACCGCCACCACCAGGTCGACGTTGATCGAGCCGATCACCAGGACCTGGCTCATC
>JAYUGK010000170.1:0-5193 GCA_043738415.1 Chloroflexota bacterium
TGCCATGAGCCTGCTGCGCGGCGTGGCTTCGGCGCCCGGCATGGCGGCGGGGCGACCGGTCGTCGTCACCGACCTCGACCTCCTGGGCAGCTATGTGCCCGCGCTATCGGGCCTGACTCCGCGCGATCGCGATTCGCTGGTCCTGAACGCCCGGGTGCGCGAAGCCGAGGCGGGCAGTGCCATCACCCGCGCCGGCGACCCCGGCGGGTCGGCGTACTTCATCCTGGCCGGGCGTGCGGTGGCCGGGCAAACCTCGGGAGAGGGCGAATACAGGGCCCTCGCGAGCATGGGAGTCGGCGACCTCTTCGGCGAGATCGCCGCGCTGACCGGCAGCCCGCGCACCGCCGACGTCGTGGCGGAGGAGGACGCCACGCTGCTGGAGGTGCCCGCCGACACCCTGCGCCTGCTGATGGCGATCCCCGAATTCAGTCACGTTGTCCTCGGCAAGATGACCGAGCGGCTGGCACGCACCACCAGCATCAACGACCTGCCGCGCTTCGGCGGGATCGACCACGCCGCCCTGCGCGAGGCGCGCAAGGAGTCCGCGAAGTCGTCCGAGAACAGCTCGGCCGCCGCCTAGCTGGCGTCGCTCATCGGCGGTCCGTGTGCTCGACTGCGGAGCACACCGACCAGGATTGACAAGGATTGACCGATATCCGGGCCAAATCCCAGCCCTTCTGCTCGCCCGTCGTGCATTCAGCCCGGATTCGGAGCTATTCCATGCGCTCGGATGGCGAGCACGCGGCGGATCGCCAACGACCTACGCCGTGCTGCCCCCTAGAATCGTGCGATGTCCAACCAGCACGCCGTCCTCGACACCATCGGCCACACCCCGATCGTCCGCCTGGAACGCCTCGCCACGCCGGAGATGGCCGAGGTCTGGGTCAAGCTGGAGGCGAACAACCCCACCGGCTCATACAAGGACCGCATGGCGCTGGCCATGATCGAGGGGGCGGAGCGCAGCGGGCGCCTCAAGCCCGGACAGACCGTGGTCGAGTACGGCGGCGGCAGCACCGGCTCGAGCCTGGCGCTGGTCTGCGCGTTGAAGGGCTACCCGTTGCGCATCGTCAGCTCGGATGCGTTCGCGCTGGAGAAGGTCAAGACCATGCGCGCCCTGGGGGCCGAGGTCGAGCTCATCTCCTCGCCGGAAGGGATCGGCAAGGATCTGATCGGCCGGATGATGGCCCGTGTCAAGGAGATCGCCGCCGAGACCGGTGCCGTCGCCACCGACCAGATCAACAACACCGACATGCTGGAAGGATACGCCGGACTTGGCCGCGAGATCGTCGAGCAGCTTCCCGACGGCGCGGACGCGTTCGTGCTGTACATTGGCACTGCCGGCTGCTTCGTCGGCACCACCCGCGAGCTGCGCAGCCACTGGCCGTCCCTGCATCGGATCGTGGTGGAGCCGGCCGAGTCGCCGTTCCTGTCGGAGGGGCGCGCCGGGACACATCGGATCGAGGGTGGCGGGATCGGCTTCTGGCCGCCGCTGCTGAGGCGGGACGACTTTGACGAGGTGATCACAGTTTCCACCGAGCAGGCCTTCGCGATGGCACGACGCGCCGCAAAGGAGGAAGGGATCTTTTCCGGCGTCTCGTCAGGGGCCAGCCTTGACGCCGCGCTGCAGGTTGCCCGCCGACTGGGCCCGGGCCATCGGGTCGTGACGGTCCAGGTCGACTCCGGCCTGAAGTACCTTGCCGGGCAGACCTACCAATAAGCAGTGACGGTGGCGTTCCCACGAACGTTGCTGACAGGGTCCGCGGCAGGTCACGCCCGCCAATTGGCATAGTCATGGCAGGGCTCTAACGGCCAATTTCAGAACGATGCCTGGCCGTCATGGCCACCCCGTGGCCAATCGGCTACCGAGAGTCGCTCACAATGTCCATCTTGGCCGTTGTAGCCGCCCGGTGCTCTTGGGCGGATGGTGCCCCGCCATCGCTCTCGGCCGTTAGACCTGCCCGACGGCCGCTGGAGTGAGTTGCAAGAATCCTTCGACGCCGAGTGCTCGGCGGCTGAGCACACGGACCAAGATTGACCAAGATCCGGGCTGAATCGTCCTCTTCTGCTCGCCCGCTGTGCATTCAGCCGGGATTCGCCACTTTCCGGGTCCATGCGCTCGGATGCTGAGCACGGCGGATCGTAAGCAGCGGCTGGCCCTCGCCCTCGCCCATAGAATGGACGCTCGCCTGGCAATCTCGACATGGGAGGACCGATGCCTGACTACCCCGACATCTACGCCGATGGTGTCTCGATCTCGGCGAGCGCCTATGGCCTGACCCTGACGTTCACGCTGTCCGAACCGACCGGCGCGCCCGGGACGGAAGCATCGCCGACAAGACCTGTCGCTCGCATCCGAATGGGCGCCGCCCTTGCAGCGTTCGTCGCCGAGACACTCCGGGCTGCGCTCGCCAACCAGCCGCTGGTTGGCACCGCCCAGAGCACCTCCCCCAAGTCGATCTCCTGATCCGCCGCCCTATGCAGCCAATCCACCTCTACAACACGCTGATCCGCCGCCTCGAAACGCTCGAGCCGCTGACTCCCGGACGCGTGACCGTCTACACCTGCGGCAGCACGGTGTACCGCTACGCGCACATCGGCAACCTGCGGACCTACCTGTTCGGCGACCTGCTGCGCCGCACCCTGGAGTATCTCGGCTACGAGGTCTTCTACGTCAAGAACATCACCGATGTCGGGCACATGCGGAATGACGAGAGCGATACCGGCGAGGACCGCATGCTGATCGCGGCGCTGGAGGAGGGGAAGAGCCCCATCGAGATCGCCGAGTTCTACACCGCCGCCTGGCTGGAAGACGAGGCGCTGCTCAATATTCGGCCTCCCGACGTGCTGCCCAAGGCGACCGATCACATCGGTCAGATGCTGCGCCTGACGCAGGAGCTGGTCGAGAGCGGCCATGCCTACGAGGTCGGCGGTGCGGTCTACTTCGACGTCTCCTCGTTCCCCGGCTACGGAAAGCTTTCCGGCCATCGCGTGGAGGGGACGCAGGCCGGCTTCCGGGTCGAGGTCGAGTCCGACAAGCGCAACCCGGCCGACTTCGCACTCTGGAAGAAGGCCGATGACGGTCGTCTCATGAAGTGGCCGTCACCGTGGGGCGCAGGGTTCCCCGGCTGGCATATCGAGTGCTCGGCAATGAGCATGGAGTACCTGGGCGAGCGCTTCGACATCCACACCGGCGGGATCGACCTGAAGTTCCCGCACCACGAGGACGAGATCGCGCAGAGCGAGGCGGTGACCGGGCACCCGGTGGTGAACATCTGGATGCACGGCGAATTCCTGACCCTGGCGGACGCCAAGATGGCCAAGAGCGCAGGCAATATCATCCGGGTCAGTGACCTTCCCTCCAAGGGCTTCGGGCCGCTCGATTTCCGGTACCTGGCCCTGACGGCGCACTACCGTTCGAAGCTCGATTTCACAGAACCGGCCATGCACGCCGCGGCCGCTGGGCTCCGCAGACTGCGTCGCGCGGTGGCCGAGGCCGGGACCGATGAGGCAGCGGTCGACCTTTCGGCCGAACCGATGGCCGGCTATCGGGCGCGCTTCGTTGACGCGATCAGCGACGACCTTGCGATGCCGGCGGCGGTCGCCATCACCCATGCGGTCGCCGGCGCCGACGACCTCGCGAATGGGCAGCGCCGCGCTCTGCTGCTCGACTTTGACCGCGTGCTTGGTCTGGATCTTGACGTGGAGCCCGAACAGGCGCTCGACCTGCCGGGCGGCGCCGCCGCGCTGCTCGAACGGCGGGCGCAGGCGCGCCAGGCACGGGACTTCGCGACCTCCGACGCGCTGCGCGAGGCGCTGGCGACGATGGGCGTCGAGGTACGCGACACACCCGAGGGACAGGTCACCACCGTTCGACACTGATCCGGGCCAGGGGCCGGGCGAAGTGAACCCCTGGGGTCACGGTCAGCCGAACAGGCTCGCAATGTCCGCGACGAGCCGAGAACGCGCCCGCATCGGTCCCAGTCCGGAGGCCTTGGCGGCGGCGTGCGCAGAGAGGTCCACGTGCGGCCCAAAGAGCAGTACCTTGGGTTGAGCCGTCGATGCCTCGGCGCGCCATGTCCTGATCTGCTCGCCCCAGTCGGGCCTCCGGTCGCCCCAGTCGACGAGCAGCAGGCGCACCTCGTCTGGCGTCGGCAGATCGGCCGGGTCGTCCACGCGCCGCACTTTGGCGCCGGCCCGGGCGCCGGCCTCAAAGATCCGCGACGCCATGATCAGATCTCGGCCGAGGAGGACGACCGTCACTCGACCGAGGCGGGAGGCGACGCGATTGCCGCGACGACGCCTGTGGAGTTCGGAGCGGGCAACTGGGAAGGCGCGGCATGAAAGGCGCCGTTCGCCCCGTTGGCGCCGAATCCGTCGGCGAGATAGCGCGAGATGCGCATCGGGTAGACGCCGACCACGACCGACGCGCGCACTTCGACCGAGAGCTCCAGCCCGATCTCATCCCGCTGCCAGAGCTCCTCGACCTTGCTCGCCTCACGCTCAGGGAGACCGACCCAGGCGATCGTGCTGCCGCGCTTGAGGCACCACATCGCATCGGGATCGTCCAGGGCGAAGCGTCGACGCAGCTCGGGAATGGCGATGTACGGACGCGAGCTGATGAACCGTCGCAGGCTGGAGGTGCTGGGGCGCTTGCTGCCGCTCATGCTGCGAGGTCCATGGTCGGCCGAGTCTAGCGCGCGGGTCGGTGGACTGCAGGATCAGGGCTGGCGCACACGGCCGTGTCCCCAGCCCCGCGCCCGTTCCACCGCCTGCCGGATGAGGGCCCTGGACGGGACCGGCTGACTCGCGCCGGGGGTCCCGTCATCGGTCGGATAGGCTCGCAGGGTGAGGCCGATCTCGTTGGGTGGCTCGGGATGGATGTCGATGCCGTCGATCCGAACGGTGGGCGAGCCGTGGAAGTCGAGCAGCTCGGCGTCATCGACCGAGTTGACCGCGATCATCTGGATCGGTGTCTCGAAGGCATCTTCCGTGAGCACTTCGACGAGGCGTTGGCGGGCAGTCATGTAGTGCGGATCAACGTCCCAGTAGAGCAGCTCGACACGCATCGGCTCAGCGGTAGCTGAAGAAGCCAACCAGGCAGAAGAGGGCGACCGCTCCCAGCACTGCGCCGATCCAGAGCCGGCGGCGCTCTGCTTCTGTCACCCGATCGTCCGCGGGCTGGCGGTCGGCCCG
>JAYUGK010000171.1:0-1680 GCA_043738415.1 Chloroflexota bacterium
CGGTCCTTCTCTTTCGAGCTCTTCCGCCGGTCCGTGACCGCTGACCTCTCCGGGTCGAGATGACTATCCCAGACCTCAGCAGACCCCACCAGTGCCGAAAGCCCCGGTTCAGGCATGCCCTCCGGCCCAAGGGCACCGTCGGCCGATTGCCGGGTTATTGCCACAGGTACTACATCGACCTCGAAAGGTCCGATTTCGGCGATTATCCGTGTCGCCGTACTGCTCACGGTAGTAGGGAGGCACGCGCAGAGCGTCTGTGGCGCTGATGTACTACCGGACGCAATATTCGCGTGGCGTCCGCCCTCCCCGCCCCGAGCCGCCTAGCGCCGATGCGACCGACGCCCTCCGGCCGGCGTGGCGCGCTTTCGGTCGCGGACCTCGCGCCGGGGAGGAGGAACGAACCGGCGGCGACGGATCTCGTCGTTGGCCGCGGCGATGATCGGCGGGAACTTCACGTAGCTGGCCCACGCAGCGATCGCCATCCCCGGGAGCACGAGCAGCATCAGCATCAGCAGGGGGACGTGGATCACCACCAGCAGCGGGATGACTCCCCAGGTCACGATGATCGACCAGAAGACCCATTCGTGGAGCGCCTGGATCGCCGGATAGCGGCGGTTGCGGCGCTGCGCGACGTTGTAGACCGCCACCGCGCCCGCGATGATGACGAAGGCTGCCACCCAGGTCAGGGTGAACAGGTTCGGGAAGTTCAGCGGCGTGAATGGGTCGAACAACTGGGTCATCGGGGCGGGAGTCTAGCACCTCGCGCGGCTATACTGAACGAGCCGAGGGGACGCGTTCCCGGACGCCTGAAAGGTCACCCGCAACCTACGCAACGTCCAGTTCGAGGTCGCCGTTGCGCGCAATCCTCTCCGTCTCGGACCGCGAAGGGATCGTCGAGCTGGCGAAGGGCCTCACCGAGGCCGGCGTTGAATGCTTCGCCACCGATGGCACCCGCGCACACCTGGCTGAAGCCGGTCTCCAGATCAAGCCGGTCTCCGACCTGACCGATGCGCCCGAGATCCTGGGCGGCAGGGTCAAGACCCTTCACCCCATCATCTTCGCCGGGCTGCGCGCGCGCCGCGACCAGCCCGACCACCTGGCACAGCTGGCTGAGCACGGGATCGAGCAGATTGACATGGTGGTTGTCAACCTCTACCCGTTCGGGCAGACGGTGACCGAGACGGGGACCACGCTCGACCAGGCGCTCGAGAAGATCGATATCGGCGGGGTCGCCCTGCTGCGTGCTGCCGCCAAGAACTTCCCCGGCGTGGCCGCCGTATCGGATCCGACGCAATACGCCTCGGTCCTGCGCGATATCAAATCACACGGCACGGTGAGCCCCGAAACGCGACAGAAGCTCGCCGCGGACGCGTTCGGGCTGACCGCGGCCTATGACGCCCAGATCGCCTCGTATCTCTACGCGCAGGCGGGCACCCTGTTCCCCAGCCGGCTGACGATGGTGGTCGAAAAGAAGGCGGATCTGCGCTACGGCGAGAACCCCCATCAGCTGGGCGCCTTCTACGCCGACCCAGCCCAGCGTCGCACCTCGATCAGTCGCGCTCGACAGATCGCCGGCAAGGACCTCTCGTTCAACAACCTGCTCGACCTGGATGCGGCATGGCAGATCGCATCGGACTTCAAGACGCCCACGGTCTGCATCGTCAAACACGGCAACCCATG
>JAYUGK010000172.1:0-1677 GCA_043738415.1 Chloroflexota bacterium
TCGCGGCCGCCCTCGCCGTGCATCGTGCCTGCTCGGCGGTGGCGCCGCGCGCCGAGCTGGCCATTCGTTGGCCGAACGACGTCGTCGACGACCAGGGGCGCAAGGTGGCCGGCCTGCTGGTGGAGACGGCGCTCGAAGATGGGCGGCTCGCCGAAGCGGTGATCGGAATCGGGATCAATGTCAATTGGTGGCGCGCGGAGATGCCGCCCGAGATCGGCGACCGGGCGACCTCGCTTGCCGAGCTGTCCGGCGCGCCGATCGACCGGGTGGCGCTGCTGAGCCGGCTGCTGAGCGCACTCGATGACGAGGTGAGCCGGCTCGAGCGGGGCATCTCGCCGGTGCCACGCCTGAGGCAGCACTCGTGGCTCGACGGGTGCCGGGTGGAGATCGACACAGGAGACTCGCTGCTGGCCGGCCGCGTGATCGGCTTCGACGATGATGGCGGCCTGCTCCTGGAGCACGACGGGCAGATCTCCGCGCTGACCGTCGGCGAGGTGGTGCGCGTCCAGGACCCAATGTCCGCGGCGGCGCCCCGTTGACCGCCGGGCGTCCGATCCAGGCTCGCTCCCCGGAGAGTTCAGCAGCTGGCGATCCTGACCTGGCCGACGTGCGCGCCGCGCAGGCCGATCCCGCTGCCTTTGCCGTGCTCTATCGCAGGTACCTGGACCGCGTGTACGGGAACGCCTTCTACCAGCTGGGCGATCATCACGACGCCGAGGACGCCACGGCACGTACCTTTACGGCCGCCCTGCGCGCGCTGCCCGCGTTCCGAGACGAGGGAGCCAGCTTCCGCGCCTGGCTGTTCCGGATCGCCCACCACACGATCTCGAATGCACGTCGCAGCCGCGCGCGGCGACGCACCGAGCCACTTCCGGCGACCTTCGACCATCCGGCCGCGAACGCGGATCCGGCCGGCATCGTCGGCCGCGCCGAAGAGCTGCGCAGCGTGCTGCGCGCCGTCAGCCAGCTTCCCGACGATCGGCGCCAGGTAGTCCTGCTGCGCTTCGTGGACGGCCTCAGCTCGAAGGAGATCGGCCAGGTGATGGACCGTTCCGAGGGCGCCGCCCGCGTCCTGCTGCACCGCGCCCTGCGCGACCTTGAGGCCCGCCTGGGAGCCTGACCGACTTTGCCCATGAGCACGGCGTGTAACGTCTCGCCCCCCGCGGTGTTGGCTAGGATGGGGGACACGCCGCGCCCGGCGCGCCCGCCCGCCAGCATCAGCAGGAGGTCCGTTGCCGACACGCACCCGCGCCGAACGCCTTGACCTGGCGCTCGACGACCTGCTGGCGGGCGTTCGCCCCGGAGTGGACGCCGACCTCCGTCCGCTGGTCGATACCGCCTCGCTGATCCACGACGCGCTGACGCCACTGCCGGCGGCGACTCGTTTTGAGGAGCGGCTCGCTGCGCGTCTTGCCGGGCGGCGGGGCATCGCCCACGCGATGGCCAGCCTCGGAACCCGCACACGCGAAGAGTTGCGTCACCCGTCCCGGCTGCTGGTTACCGGGGCCGCCTCCTCGGCCGCGGTGGGCATCGGAGTGACCGCGCTGATGGTATGGCGCGGGTCGCGTCGGCAGACGTCCGCGCGCAAAGCGGAAGGGACCTAGGACCGCAGCATGCCGATCAAGTTCCCCTTCAGCCGACGCGCCGCCCCGACCGATGCCTGGACCATGTGTCCGG
>JAYUGK010000173.1:0-5178 GCA_043738415.1 Chloroflexota bacterium
AGCCGGAGCTGCGGGTGCACCGATTCGACCCGCTCGAGGAAGGTTGGGAGGTGATCGCCGAGGGAGACGCGCTGCGGGTGCGCGGCCGCCGGATCGAGACCACCGCGGCTCGCACCGACTTCGACAACGAGGAGTCGCGGGAACGCTTCCAGCGCACCTTGGAGCGACTCGGCATCGACGGCGAGCTGCGCCGGCAGGGAGCCGGAGCCGGCACGCTGGTCCGCATCGGCAAGGCTGAGCTGGAATGGGAGGACGAGTCGTGAGTCCGACGTTGACCGCTCCCCGGGCGTTGACGAGATCCAAACCAGCTTCGACAGGTCAGAACATCGGCATCCTGGGCGGCACCTTCGACCCGCCGCATATCGGCCACCTGTGGCTTGCCAGCCTGGCAGCTGATTCCGTGGGGCTCGACCGCGTGCTGCTGATGCCTGCCGCACGGCCACCGCACAAGGGCGGGCGGACGATCAGCAACGCGGCCGATCGGATCCTGATGACGCGCCTGGCGATCGTCGATAACCCACTGCTCGAGATCAGCCTCGTCGAGATCGAGCGCCCCGGACCCTCCTACACGGTCGATAGCCTGGAGGCGCTGCGGGCGCACTACGGACCAACGGCACGTCTCGTCTTGGTGATGGCCGCCGATTCGCTGGCGCGGATCGACACCTGGCGTGAGCCCGATCGGATCCTTGACCTGGCGGAATGGGCGGTCGGTCCGCGGCCGGGCAGCCCGTTTCCGGATCGCGCCTCGCTTCGGGATCGCTTCGGGAAGGCCGCCGATCGGATTCATCTGCTCGAAGGGCCGGGGCTGGAGGTGAGTGGCACCCAGATTCGGCGCCGAGTGTCGGCGGGGCGGGTCATCCGTTACCTTGTCCCCGCGGTGGTGGAGGAGCTCATCCGGGCCCGTGGACTCTACCGACGGCCGGGCAGACCGTGAAACGACCGGCGGAGGACGAGCTGCAGGTACCTCAACGGGAGCGCATCGAGATCGATCCGGCCGAGCTGGGGCATCGGATCGTGGAGCTCGCCTCTGACAAGAAGGGCGAGGATATCGTGCTTCTGCGCACCGCCGAGGTGACCAGCATGGCGGACTATTTCGTCATCTGCAGCGGTCGCAGCGAGCGCCAGGTGCACGCCCTCGGCCAGGCGATCGTCGACCAGCTGCGGGAAGAGGGGATCCGCCCGCTGGGCACCGAGGGGCGCGGCTCCGCCCGCTGGGTGCTCCTCGACTATGGCAGCGTGATCGTCCACATCTTCTCGCCCGAGGAGCGTGACTTCTACCGCCTGGAAGAGCTCTGGAGCCACGCCACGCAGGTGGTCCGCGTTGTCTGAACCTGCCCGGGGGTACTACCCGGGTACCATGCGGCGCTGCTCCGGTCCTCCTATTGAGCCCGATCGACTTCGATCACATGCTCGGGCCATGGACGAGCCGATCCTGCACGCGACCCCAGCCGATGCCTGCCGATTCTGCGGCGGAAGTCTGCTCAGCAGCGTCTACGATGCAACCTTCCGCGATGCCGCCGCCGAGGAGCGACTCTTCTTCGCCATCCCCGGCGCGCTGTGCATCCCCTGTCGGCAGCTGTACATCGACCGGCAGCTGATCGGGATCCTGGGACTGGGCGAGGCGCGCTGCACCTTCGCCATCCAGAGCGACCGGGTCCTGCGCGCCGGAGCCGCCTGACCCGCGTCGTCAGTCGCGCGTGCGACGCGTGGCCAGCAGGTGGTCCCCGAGCCACGCGGCCAGCGCTGGCTCTTCATCGGTGGCATTGGTCTTGATCGCCAGGTCCGCCTCGAACAGCCCCTTCAACATCGCCTCCAGCTCCGCCGCGCTGTAGCGGCCGGCCGCCTCCACCACCCGTTCGGCCGACCGCACGTTGCCGCGACCGACCCGCTTGGCCAGCTCCTGGGGTGTCGCTCGCCGCGCCACCAGGTCGCGCGCCACGATCAGGTCCGAGATGCGCGCCTGGAGGGCGGCCATGATGCGCAGCACCGGCTGCCCCTCGTCGAGCGCCCGTTCCAATGCAGCCGCGGCGGCCGCGGGCTCACGCCGGTCGATGGCGTTGCCGATGGCGTACAGGCTGGCCGGCCGGACATCCGCCACCAGCGCCTCCACGTCCGCCACGCCAATGGGCCGATCGCCCGCGTAGGTCGCCAGCTTGCGCAGCTCGCCGTCGGCCACTCGCGTCTGTTCCCCCCGCTCGATATCCGACTCCCAGGCGGCACCGCCGATTCGCTCGGCCAGCAGCGCGGCCGCCCTTGGCTCGATGCCGATCCCGTCCTTCGCGGCGTGCGTCCAAATCCAGCCCTGAAACTCGTTGCGGCGGGGTGCCGGCCGCTCTTCGACGCTGCCGCCGCGTTCCCGCACCGCGTCGGCCAGCCGCTTCAGCAGGGCTGGCGGCTTTCCCGCGTCCCGCGACGGGCGCAGCTCGGCCAGGGCCAGTGCCGCCCCGTCGGGCAGGCCGCTTACCAGGGCCAGCAGCCGGTCGATGGCCGCGTTCGAGCGGCCCGCCGCGCGCAGCGGCTGGCGCAGCACCGCGAGGTGCGCCCCGAACATGCCGACCGAGGCGGAGGCCAACCGTGCCCGATCGATCGCCGCCTCGTCGGGCGAGCGTTCCGGTGTCACCTCGGTCCGCTCGGCTGCTCCGACACGGTTCGCGAAGTCGCGCAGCACCCCGTCGATGGCGAAGCCGTCGTCCCCGTGGACCAGCAACAGCCAGGCAGTCATTGCGTCTCTACCGCGCCACGCTGCCAGGCGGCACACAGCACCTCTTCCAGCTCGGCGGCCCGCAGGCCAAGAGCGATCGCCAGCTCCGCCTCGAGGGCATGCGCCGGCGCCCTCGCGGCCTCAAGTTCCGCGCGGAACCGCGGATACCGCTTGGCCATCCCGTCGATCCGCGTCTCGATGCTGACGAAGCGCTGCTCCACCAGTCGATCCGCGATGGCCACCAGCTTCGACGGCCAGTCGCGCGGCGCGCGATTCGGATCAAGCAGGCAGCTCACCGGGTGCGAAGCCACGGCATCGGCCAGCTCGGGATAGCCCATCTCGGTCAGCCAGCGCGCTCCGACGACGCCGTGCGGCTCGCCGCTGTCGCGCGTGGCGAGCTTGTCGATGTCGTGCAGCAGGGCGGCGACCTCGACGAGCAGCGGATCGACCGCCACACCCGTGCTCGCCAGGAGACGCGCGGCCTCGGCCGCCACCCGGCTGACCCCGCGGGCATGCGCCACGATGCCGTCCGGCAGCTCGTACGAGGCGAGCAGCGCTTCGGCTTCGGCGCGGGTGGGAAGAGCCATGCCGCGATGCTACCCGGCCCGCCAGGGTTGGTCGTGCCCCGCCCGGCAGCGGACGGCGGCTGAGCGCGGACCGCGTGCCATCGGTCATTGGCGATGCGGCTGCGAATCTGGTAGCGGGTTCCATCGCTGATCACCTCGAGGTTGCCCTCGCGATCGGTGCGGTGGACCTCCAGGCTGGGGATCGCAGCCAGCCTGTCCAAAGTGACGCGGTGTGGGTGCCCGTAGTCGTTGCCCACGCCGACGGAGATAAGCGCCGCCCCGGTCTGCACGGCGTCGAGCAGCGTCGGCGTGGTGCTCGAATGCGATCCGTGATGGCCGACCTTGAGCACGTCCACCGGATTGAGCAGCCCGCGAGCAGCGAGCAGCGCCTCGACCGGCGCCTCCGCATCGCCGGTGAGCAGTGCCATGAAGCCGCCGCTGCGCAGGAGCGTGACGATCGAGGCGTTGTTGACGTCGCCGGCCGGCAGCGCCGCGGCCAGATCGGCTGGGGTTGGAAAGAGGATCGTCAGGCTTGCCTTGCCATCAAGCCGGATGACCTGCCCGGCACGGGCCGCCACCAGTCGTGCCCCGGGCTCTGCGCGGGCCGCCTCCAGGAAGCGTGCGTAGGATGGATTCGGGTAGGCGCGAGCCGGATCGAGCACCAGCCTGACCCGATAACGCTCCAGCACGGCGGGCAGACCGGCAACGTGGTCCTCGTGCGGGTGGGTCAGGATCACGACGTCGATCCGCCGCTGCCACCAGGGGAGCGCCCGGCCGATCCGTTGCAACAGCAAGTCCGGGTCCGGACCGCCGTCGATCAGGGCAACAGCTCCCGATGGCGCCTGCACCAGGATGGCGTCCCCCTGGCCGATGTCGAGCACCGTGAGGTGCAGCCTGCCGTCCGGCAGCCCGGCCAACGAGATCGCCAGCAGTAGCGCAGCGACGCCGCCCGCCACCACCGGGGGTCGCGCCAGGACGGTGGTCGCGCCTCCCAGGCGCTGGAGCCGAATCCGCCATGCGGGACCGAGTGGGACCGCGGCAATCGGAGTCGATAGCGCCTGCCGACGTTCAGCGCTCTTCCGCTGGAGTCGGCGCCAGGCGAGGGCAAGTCCGGGGTACCAGGCCAGCGCCAGCCACCCTGGCGCGGTCACGCTCAGCGACGCAAAGGGCAGGGCCGCCGCCAACTGCCCGGCGGCGATCATGGTCCTCAGCGACAGCCAGCCGATGCCCCCGCTCAGCCAGGCCAGCAGGTCTCCCAGTATCGGAACCTGGACCTGCGCCTGCACGGCACCCACCACCGCCGCCACCGCGCACGCGAGCATCGCCATCGGCACCATCGGCACGACCACCACGTTGGCCAGCGGCGCGACCAGCGACAGGCGACCAAAGGTGCTGACGATGACCGGCAGGGTGGTGATCTGGGCCGCAAGGGTGAGGGCCACCGGCTCCCGCAGCCAGCCCGGCCATCGGTGCAGGCGGGCTTCCATGGCTCCGCCGAACCAGATCAGGCCGGCGGTCGCCAGCGACGAGAGCTGGAATCCCACATCCCACAGCACCGATGGTGCGGCGACCAGCATCACCAGTGCCGCTAGCGCCAGGGCCGATGCGGCATGCGCGCGCGACCCGCCCAGCCGGGCGACCAGCATCGCGCCGGCCATCAGTGCGGCACGCACCACCGAGGGCGACGCTCCGGTGAGCACCACGTAGCCCGCGACCGCGGTCACGCTGAGCAGTGGCGCCATCCATCGGCCGCCACGGCGGGTTTCGAGCCGACCGGTCAGACTGCCGATGAGGGCCGCCACGATGGCGATGTTCCAGCCCGAGATGGCCACCACGTGGGTCAGCCCCGCGATGGCGAAGGCGTCGCTCACCTCGGGCGCAATCCCGGCACGCACGCCCAGCAGGATCCCG
>JAYUGK010000174.1:0-1674 GCA_043738415.1 Chloroflexota bacterium
TGACCGCTTCGGGATCGCGAAGGTCGCCGTATCGCTCGAGGAGCCTCGGAAGGCGGTCCCGGATCTCGTCGTAGCGAACTCCGAGTACCGATCGAAGACGCGCGAGGTCACGGTCCAGGTCGGCAGCGCCGGAATGGGCGCGTTCGACGTGGTCGCGGCGCACCTCGGGCGGGGCGTTGGAGATGAACAGGTCGAGAACGAGCATCAGCACGGTCAGATCATCGGCCTGGCCAAGGATCGGAATGGCATCGGGGACCAGGTCGAGCGGCACGGCGAGGTACACCAGTGCCGCAGCCAGCAGCCCCTTGAGCGGGAGTGGCGTGCGGGGGTCGCGCAGGAGGCCCCATACGACGCGGACGTACATCGGGAGCTTCCAGATCAGGCGTGCCAGGCGCGCGTAGCGCAGTCGGCCGGACAGGTTCACGCAGCGTCTCCGCTTCCGGTCAAGGTGGGCGCCGATGATAGCAGAGCCGCCGAGCACGGCCGGTTGACATTAGAACGTCTGTTCTGGTATGGTGGGCCGGACGATAGCGCACCAGCAAGGAGCCTCTGTTGACCAGACACGACGCGGAGCGCAGACAGAAGATCCTCGAGTGCATTGCCCGGGCGGTGGCCGAGCGTGGCTATCCGCCCTCGGTGCGCGAGATCGCAGAAGCGGTGGGGCTGGCCTCCCCGTCCGCCGTGCATCACCACCTGACGGCCCTGGAGCGTGACGGGCTGCTGGAGCGCGGTTCCCATTCGTCGCGCGCGCTGCGCCTCACCGTGCGCGGCGAGGTCGAGCTCGGTGGCGCCACGCGACGTCCGGTTGCACTGGAGCGAGCCGACCGCGGCCGGGTCACGCCGTTCCGCATGCCGGTCGAGCGCGACCTGCTGGCACTGCCGGTGATCGGTGAGATCGCGGCCGGCCAACCGATCGAGGCATACGCCGAAGGTGCCGAGACGCTCGAGGTGCCACGCTCGCTGCAGGCCCGCGACGACTCCTACGTCCTGCGGGTGCGCGGCAAGAGCATGATCGACGCGCTGATCGATGACGGCGACTACGTGGTGGTCCAGCCGCAGGCGACCGCTCGGGACGGTGACATCGTGGTGGCTTTGCTCGAGGACAACGGCGTCACCTTGAAGCGCTTCTTCCGTGAGAAGGACCGCATCCGACTCCAGCCGGCAAACGCCGAGATGGAGCCGATCTACGCCTCCGAGGTCCAGGTGCAGGGCAAGGTCGTTGGAGTCATCCGCCGCCTTCCCTAAATCGATCTCCGCGGCCTCGAGGCCGGATACTGACGAGGCCGATGAGCCGGACCATCCTGCACGCTGACCTGGACGCCTTCTATGCCAGCGTCGAGGTGCTCGACGATCCCTCGCTGCGCGGCAGACCGGTGATCGTCGGCGGCGACCCGGGGGCACGCGGCGTGGTCAGCGCCGCCTCGTACGAGGCGCGGCGTTTTGGCGTCCACTCCGCGATGCCACTGCGCACGGCGGGACGGCTCTGCCCGACCGGGGTCTTCCTGCCGGGCCGTCCGGATCGATACCGCGAGGTCAGCCGCGCGGTCATGGCGATCTTCGCCTCCTACACGCCGCTCGTGGAGCCGATCAGCCTGGACGAGGCCTTTCTCGACGTCACAGGGAGCCGCGACGCCTTCGGGGACGGCGAAACGATCGCCCAACGCATCAAGGAGC
>JAYUGK010000175.1:0-1672 GCA_043738415.1 Chloroflexota bacterium
GTCAGCCCCAGCAGCTGCCGCAGCTCCGCGTTCTCCGCGGCAGCCTCGCGCAGCTCGGCGATCCGCTGCTCCGCGCCGGCCAGCTGGCTGCGCAGCCGATCGTTGTCGCTCCGCAGCCGACCGATCTCGCCGAGTGCTCCAAGCATGCCGGATGCCGTCTCGCCGACACCGGCGACCGCGGCCCGCAGCGGATCGAGGGCCCGCGCGGCAGCCTGCTGCACGAAGAGCGCCGGCTCCGTGCGCGCGGCGAGGAGCATCAACAACGAGGCAATGGTGAAGGCGGCCAGCCGCAGACCAACTCGCGAGCGACGGTGCGGACTGCCCTCGAGCATGCTGGATCGCCTAGCGAGGCGCCCGGCTGAACTGTTCGCTGACGAGGACCCGCTCCAGGGTGTCGAGCTCCTCAAGGACGCGGCCCGCTCCACGCACCACGCAGGTCAGCGGATCGTCGGCGATGTGCACCGGCATCTGGGTTGCCTCGGCCACGCGCTTGTCGAGTCCGGCGAGCAGGGCCCCGCCCCCGGCAAGCACGATCCCCTGGTCCATGATGTCCGCCACCAGCTCGGGCGGCGTCTCCTCGATGGTCTCCTTGATGGCATCGATGATCTGGGCAACCGACGGCTCCAGCGCCTCGCGAATCTGGTCGCTCCCGACCTCGATGCTGCGCGGCAGCCCGGTCAGCAGATCGCGCCCGCGAAAGGTCACCGTCCGCTGGTTGGGCATCGGATAGGCCGAGCCGACGGCGATCTTGATCTCCTCGGCCGTCCGCTCGCCCATCAGCAGGTTGTACTCCCGCCGGGCAAAGCCGACGATATCGACGTCCATCTCGTCGCCGCCAATCCGGATGCTGCGAGCCACCACGATCCCGCCCAGGCTGATCACGGCCACCTCCGTGGTGCCGCCGCCGATATCCACGATGAGCGACCCGGTCGGCTCGGAGACCGGCAGACCTGCGCCGATGGCGGCTGCCATCGGCTCCTCGATCAGTCGCGCCCAGCGCGCGCCGGCGTTGCGGGTGGCGTCCTGCACGGCCCGCTTTTCGACCTCGGTCACTCCCGACGGAATGCCGACCAGGACGCGCGGCCGGGGGATGCGGGCATATCGGTCATGCACCTTCTGGATGAAATAGCGCAGCATCTGCTCGGTGACGTCGAAGTCGCTGATCACGCCGTCGCGCAGCGGACGGATGGCCACGATGTTGGCCGGTGTGCGCCCCACCATGCGCTTTGCCTCGGAACCAATGGCCAGCACCCGCTTGGTGCGAGTGTCGAGCGCCACAACGCTCGGCTCCGAGATCACGATCCCACGGTGCCGCACCGTGACGAGGGTGTTGGCGGTGCCCAGGTCAATCCCGACGTCGTGCGACAGCAGCCCGAGCAGGCCGTCGAAGATGCCCACGGTGCCTCCAACTGGGTATGAAGATCGAGAGGGGCCGAAGAGGGGCTCCAACTGGGCGGCTGGCGCCGAGTCAAGTGTGACGGATCGACCTGCCGCGGGCAATGCGAAGTCACGGTGGTGGCACCTTCGCTATGGTTCACCGCGATGATCGACGAGCTGGCCCTGTTCGCCGCAGGGTCGCATCCGCGCCCATGGCAGCTGCTTGGCGCCCACCCGGCCGTCGTTGCCTCGCGCAGTGGAGTGCAGTTCCGGGTCTGGGCTCCCAATGCGCGGG
>JAYUGK010000176.1:0-13888 GCA_043738415.1 Chloroflexota bacterium
GCCGCCACCGGTAACCACGAGGTCATCGCTTCGGTGAGTGGAGTTGTGCTGTCGATCTCGCGCCTCGACGGCACGATCCTGCTGGCACCGTTTGGCGCCCACGAGCCGGTGATCAGCCACGTGCGCGGCAAGGTCCGTGCGATCGAGGAGAGTGCGGTCGCGGTTGAGGTGCCGGCGGCGCGCCTGCGCGGGATCGGCGGAACCGGCGACGCGGTGCACGGGGAGCTGGCGATCGGCGTTCAGAATCCCGAGGATGAGCTGCGGGCCGCCGCCATCGACGTCGGAGCGACCGGCAGGATCCTGGTCGGCGGCTCACGGGCATCGGCAGAAACGCTGACCCGTGCGCGAGCCATGGGAGTCGCCGGGATCGTGCTGGGCGGGGTGCTGGACAAGGAGCTGCGCGACTTCGAGGCGATCCAGCGCCGTCGCAGCGAGTCGGGCGGCATGACCGGCTCGTTCGGCCTGCTGCTGCTGGAGGGATTCGGCAAGGTCGGCATCGATCCACAGCTCTTCGGCTGGCTGCGTGGCCACGTCGGACGCATGGCCAGCCTGTTCGGCGCCGATGGGCTGCTGTATGTCTACGACGCCGGATCGGCCCCGATCCATCGTGCGCTGCCGCACGTCGGCGAGCGGATCGTCGCCCACCGGAGACCCTACCAGGGTCGCGGGGGAGTGGTCGTCGCACTCCTCGACGGCCTGCACGCAGCCGCCTCGGGGATCCCCACCCGCATGGCGCTGGTGCGGTTCGAGGACGGCAGGCTTGCGCCGGTCCCCCTCGCCAACATCGAGGCCACGCTGGCCGCGCCTGACCACTGAGTAGGCGCTCCCGTATCCTGTCGGTCATGACAGAGGTACCCGCAGCCGCCGATGTGGCCTCCGGCTGGCTGCTCAGCTCCGCGGCGGCGCAGACGCGCGCCTACGGCAGAGCGCTCGGGGCGGTCGCCCAACCCGGAACGGTGCTCGCCCTGGTCGGGCCGCTGGGTGCCGGCAAGACAGAGCTGGCAAAGGGGGTCGCAGAGGGGCTCGGCGTGAGCTCGGTGGTCAACAGCCCAACCTTTGTGCTGATGAACGAGCACGCAGGGCGCCTCCGACTGTTCCATGCCGATGCCTATCGGCTGACCGAGCCAGATGAGGCCCTTGACGCCGGCCTGCTCGACGAGCGCCAGGCGCAGGGAGTCGTCGTCCTGGAGTGGGCCGACCGGCTGGGTGGCCTGCTGCCCGTCCAGCGCCTTGAGCTGACGATTGAGCCCGATGCCGACGGCGGCGACCGGCGCTCGATCCACTGGCAGGCTCTCGGGGAGCAGCACCGTGGACTGGCCGCCGCGGCCTTCGGGTCGAGATGATCCTGGCCATCGAGAGCGCGTCGGCAGATCCATCGGTCGCCCTGGCGAGCCTTAACGGATCGCTGCTCGCCTCCGATGCATGGAGCGGCGACGCGCGGAGGGGGAGCCAGCTGATGCCACGACTGATTGACCTGCTGGCGAGGCGCGGAGACCAGCTCGGCGACCTCGAGGCGGTTGCGGTGGGCCTCGGCCCCGGTTCGTTCACCGGTCTTCGGGCCGGCATGAGCGTGGCCAAGGGACTGGCGCTGGCGCTGTCGGTCCCGATCGTCGGGCTCCCCAGCCTGGTCGCCTGGCTGGCCGCGGAGCCGGCCGCCGACGCCGCCCTGAACCGCGCCGGGGCGAGAGACGCCTACCTGCTGGTGCGGGGCGAGGACGCGCCCCGGATCGTTCCGTTCGACGAGCTGCTGATCTTCGCTGACCGGACCGTGGTGGCGCCCCGCGAGCTCGCCACTGTCCTGTCTCTGCACTCGGCGATAGGGCCGCAGCGAGCAGCCGCACAGCTCGCGCTGGCGGCCGCGGCACGCCTGGGCGCCGAGCCGGTGGGCGATGACCTGGCGCTCCTCGAGCCGACCTATCTGCGCGCACCGGGGGGCACCGACCCGCTGGTGCCATGGCGGTGAGGATGTCGGCAGTCATCGAGCCGATGCGCATGGCGGACATTCCGGCGGTGCTGGAGATCGAACGTCTCAGCTTCTCGTCGCCGTGGCCCGCCTACGCGTTCGAGCAGGAGCTGACCTCCAACCGCCTGGCACGCTACATCGTGTCGCG
Source organism: Chloroflexota bacterium (assembly GCA_043738415.1). Taxonomy (GTDB): domain Bacteria; phylum Chloroflexota; class Limnocylindria; order QHBO01; family QHBO01; genus CF-167. The sequence goes on from JAYUGK010000176.1 coordinate 2,112, forward strand.
GGCGGGCGGGCGAGTGGTCGGCTTCACCGGGGTCTGGCTGATGGTTGACGAAGCGCACATCACCACCTTCGGCGTCCACCCCGACCATCGGCGGCAGGGGATCGGGCGCGGCATGCTACTGCGACTGGCGGAGCTGGCCATCGAGCTTGGCGCGATCCGTATGACGCTCGAGGTGCGGGTCAGCAACGCGGCGGCGCAGGCGCTGTACGGCGCCTTCGGCTTTCGCACCGCCGGCCGGCGGCCGCACTACTACAGCGACGACGGCGAGGACGCGTTCATCTTGACCACCTCGGACCTGACCGGGCCGTCGATGCGCTCCGCGATCGCCGCCGAGCGGACCCGCCTTGCGGAGCCGGAGGTCGGGTGAGCGGGCCACGGGTGCTGGCCATCGAGACCAGCTGCGACGAGACCGGGGTTGCGGTGGTCAGCGGAGGACGGCGCATCGAGGCGAACCAGGTCGCCACCCAGATCGCGCTCCACGCGGTCACGGGCGGCATCGTGCCCGAAGTGGCGGCTCGTCAGCAGCTGCGCTGGATCGTCCCCACCATTCGTGCGGCCCTCGAGCAGGCCGGCGTGGGATGGGCCGACCTCGACGCGGTGGCCGTCACCCACGGTCCGGGCCTGATCGGCTCGCTGCTGGTCGGCGTCGGGGTCGCCAAGGCGCTGGCTGCGGCCCATGGCCTGCCGCTCGTGCCGATCAATCACATCGAGGGGCACATCTACGCAAACTGGCTGACCGATCTGCCAGGCGTCGAGCCACTGCCGGCCGAACCGCCCTTCCCGCTGCTCTGCCTGGTCGTCAGCGGCGGCCACACGCAGCTCGTGCTGATGCTCGATCACGGGCGCTATCGGCTCCTGGGCCAGACTCTTGACGATGCGGCCGGGGAGGCCTTCGACAAGGTCGGCCGGTTGCTCGGCCTGCCCTATCCGGGGGGACCGGCGATCAGCGCGGCGGCGCAGGATGCCCGTCCGGTCACGCGCTTTCCTCGAGCCCGCACCGCGGGTCGCTACGACTTCAGCTTTTCCGGGCTGAAGACCGCCGTCCTGCGCTCGGTGGCGTCGTACCGTGAGCGCGGCGAGCCGCTGCCGATCGATGGCCTGGCAGCCGCCTTCGAGGAGGCGGTGGTTGATGTCCTGACCAGCAAGACGGTCGCTGCGGCAGAAGAGTATGCCGTGGCCGCGGTCGCGCTTGGTGGCGGAGTGGCTGCCAATCGCGCGCTGCGCGCCGTGCTTCGTAAGCGGCTGGCCGCCATCGGCGTCCCGCTGCTGGTGCCGCCAGCCGAATGGTGCACCGATAACGGCGCCATGATCGGCGCCGCTGGAGGGTATCGCTTCGCCGCCGGCGAGCGTGCCGGGCCCGCGCTCGAGGCGATCCCCAACCTGGCGCTGCCCTGGCTCGAGTCGTGAGCACGCACCCGGCCCTGGCGCCCGAGCGCCTGGTTCCACCCAGCGCCGGTCAGCTGCGCCGCCTGCTCGCCGCCGAGCGGCTCCGACCGCGCAAGGCGCTGAGCCAGAACTTTCTGACCGACGGCGCCGTCCTCGACCAGATCGTGGCCACCGCCGAGCTGGAGCCGGGGGATCGCATTGTCGAGGTGGGCCCCGGCCTCGGGGTGCTGACCCGGCGACTGCTGGCGCTGGGAGCGACCGTCCTGGCCGTCGAGCTCGACGCACGGCTGGCCGCCTACCTGCGTCGCGAACTGGACGGAGTTCCGGGCTTCGAGCTGATCGAGGCCGATGCGCTCGCCCTGCACCCGCGCGACTGCTTCGCCGGCGCGACATTCAAGCTCGTGGCCAACATCCCGTACCACATCACCAGCCCGCTGCTGCACGCCTTCCTAGAGGGCGATCGACCACCGGAGCTGACCGTGCTGCTGGTGCAGGCCGAGGTCGCGCAGCGGGTGGCTGCGGCTCCGGGCCAGATGAGCTATCTCTCGGTCTTCACCCAGAATATCGCCGAGGCCGAGGTGGTCGCCCGGGTCCCGGCTGCCGCCTTCGAGCCGGCACCCGACGTTGAATCCGCCATCCTCAGGCTGCGGCGCCGACCCGATCCGGTGGTGCCGCCCGGCGCGGCTCGAGAACCTTTCTATCGGACCGTGCAGGCGGGCTTTCGCCAGCGGCGAAAGCAGCTGCACAACGCCCTCGGCCGGGAGCTGCCCGTGACGCCGGCGGCGCTGGAGGAGGCTCTTGCCAGGTGCGCCATCGATGGGGAGCGACGGGCGCAGACGCTCTCGATCCCGGAGTGGGCGTGCCTGACCGAACATCTGTCGTTGAATCGGGAGACGGTCGGCAGCGACCGATGACCCCGCTCCGCCTCGATGCGCCGGCCAAGCTCAACCTCTCGCTGCGGGTGGTGGGGCGGCGGCCGGACGGATTCCATGAGCTTGAAGGGGTGATGGTGCTGCTCGAGCTGGCCGATCGGCTGTTGCTGATGCCCGGCACCAGCGGCCTGCGGGTCGATCCGCCGGCCACGGGGAGGGTCCCCACCGATGCTCGCAACCTCGCCTGGCGTGGCCTGCTGGCCGGCCTCGGTGGTGAGCCGGACCTGGCGTGCCTCACGCTCCACAAACAGATCCCGGTGGCGTCCGGACTGGGCGGCGGATCATCCGATGCCGCGGCGGCCTGGCGTCTCGGCCGTCGCTGGCGCGGCGCCGACGAGCACACGACCGACGACGACCTGGCTGCCCTGACCACCGTCGGCGCAGACGTGCCGTTCTTTGCCGCGCGGCTGGCGGCGGCCCGCGTAAGCGGCATCGGGGAGCGGGTCGCGCCGATCCGGCCGTCGGCCTCGGAACTGCACGCCGTCCTGGTCCATCCTCCATTCCGCCTGCGCACGGCGGACGTGTTCGGCGAGCTGCGGCTGGCCGACTGGAGCGCCGCCTCTGCCGCCGATGCCTCGGCGGACCCGCTTGAGCCGGGCGCCAACGATCTGCTTGCCCCTGCCCGGCGGCTACGTCCGGAGATCGACGATCTCTTCCGGCTGGTGTACAGCGCCGGCGGGGCGCCGCACCTCACCGGCTCAGGCCCGACGGTCTACGCCCTGACCGATGATGAGCAGCGGGCCGCGGGCATGGCGGATCGGCTGCGCCGCGCCGGCCTGCGCGTGACCGACACCCGCCTGCGCCGGGAACCGGCTAGCATCGAAGCGCTGAGCGACAACGAGGAGGACGGATGAGCGGACGGGTGCAGGTCCAGACGAACGCGGCGCCGGCTGCCATCGGCCCCTACAGCCAGGCGATTCGAACCGAGGTCATGGTGTACAGCGCCGGCCAGGTCGGTGCCGATCCATCAACCGGTGTGTTGCATGACGGCGTGGCAGCGCAGGCCGAGCAGGCGCTGCGCAACCTGGCGGTCGTGCTGGAGGCCGCCGGTACCGGGCTCGAGCGAGTGGTCAAGACGACCATCTTCCTCGTCGACATGGGCGACTTTGCCGCGGTCAACGAGGTCTATGCCCGGCATTTCACGCCGCCGTATCCGGCCCGCTCCACGATCGCGGTGCTGGCATTGCCCAAAGACGCCCAGGTGGAGATCGAGGTGATCGCGCTGCCCGGTGACGGTGAGTGACGCTGAAACGGAGCCTGCCGGCGTGGTAGCCACCGCGGCCATCGTGCTTGCCGCCGGCCAGGGCACGCGGATGCGGTCCCAGCTTCCCAAGGTGCTGCATCCGTTGGCCGGGATGACGATGCTCGACCACGTCCTGGCTGCGCTGGCCGCTGCAGGAGTGGAGCACCGGGTGGTGGTGGTCGGGCACGGCGCGGAGAAGGTCGAGGCTGCCGTGGGTGACCGCGTCATCACCGCGCGGCAGGATCCGCAGCTCGGCACCGCGGACGCCGTGCGGGTCGGACTCGGCCGCATTCCGTCGAGCGTGCGCCACGTCATGGTGACCATGGGTGATGCGCCATTGCTGCCCGCCGATCTCTTCCAGCGGCTGCTCCGCGAGCAGGCAGAGGGCGAGGCGGCGGTGGCCCTCCTATCGGCTACCCCGGCTGACCCGAGCGGCTATGGCCGCCTGGTGCGCGGAGCCGATGGATCGGCCAGGGCGATTGTTGAGGAGCAGGAGGCCGATGCCGCCACCCGAGCCCTCGGCGAGGTCAACGCTGGGACCTACTGCTTCGACGCCGGCTGGTTGCGGGCCAACATCGGCTCCGTGCCTGCCGCGCCATCGGGTGAGTACTACCTGACCGACCTGGTCGGGCTGGCTGTCTCCGGCGGGCGCCGCGTGGCGGTGGTCAGCGCGCCGCGCGCCGAGCTGGCGATGGGGATCAACGACCGGGTGGGACTGGCCGTGGCGGAGCAACTGCTGCGCACCGAAATCGCCCACCGACACATGCGCAACGGGGTGACCATCGTCGACCCGCCGAGCACCTTCATCGATGCGACGGTGGTGATTGCGCAGGACGCCCGCATCGAGCCGTGGACCGTGTTGGCCGGAGACACGCGCATCGGGCCCGATGCGATCATCGGGCCGCATGCTCATCTGCGCGATGCCTCGATCGGGGCGCGCAGCATGGTGTGGGCCAGCGTGGTGGAGGCCTCCTCGGTCGACGAGGACGTGCAGATCGGACCCTACAGCCATGTGCGGCCGGGCTGTCGGATCGGTCCGCGCAGCCGCATCGGAAACTTCGCGGAGCTCAAGAAGGCGACCGTCGGAGCCGGCACCCAGCAGCACCACTTCAGCTACCTGGGCGACGCCGAGGTCGGGGATGACGTCAACATCGGCGCCGGTGCCGTGACCGCCAACTTCGATGGCACGGCCAAGCATCGGACCACCATTGGCGACGGGGCCTTCATCGGAGTTGACACCATGCTCCGCGCACCCATCACCATCGGCCCTGGAGCCCGCACCGGCGCCGGCGCGGTGGTGACCCGCGACGTTCCGGCGGGCAAGACCGTGGTCGGCATGCCGGCTCGCCCAATCGAGGCTCGCCGCCGCAGCGCGTCCCGCGACGATGCCTGAAGGAGGGGGCGGCACAATCGACAACCCGCTCTTCAGCCTGGCCCTGGTGCTCGCCCTGATCCTGGCGAGCGGGTTCTTCGCGGCCTCGGAGATCGCCCTGATCACCGTTAAGCGCTATCGCCTCGACCAACTGATCGGCGAGGGGAACCGGGCCGCCCGTGCCGCGCAGCACCTGACCGAGGATCCCAGCCGCTTCCTGGCCACTATCCAGATCGCCCTCACCTTCCTGGGATTCCTGGCTTCGGCGGTGGGTGCCGTCTCGCTCTCCGGGGTGCTGGCCGACACGATCCGGCGCATCCCCCTGCAGTTCATCAGGGACGGAGCCGACGGGATCAGCTTCGTGCTGGTGACCCTGCTGATCGCGCTGGCCGCAATCATCGTCGGTGAGCTGGTGCCAAAGACCCTGGCGCTGACCTTCGCCGACCGCTTCGCTCTCTTCGTCGCCCGCCCGATCGGCTGGTTCGACCGGATCCTGCGGCCGATCGTGTGGTTCGTCTCGAACGTCTCGAATGTCCTCGTTCGCGCCCTCGGCGGCAAGGACCGCCCCAAGGCCGGCTACCTGTCGATGGAGGAGCTGAAGATGCTCGTTGAGACCGGCAGCGAGCAGGGCGGGATCGAGGAGGAGGAGAAGGAGATGATCCACGGGGTCATCGAGCTCTCCGAGACCCAGGTCCATGCGGTGATGGTGCCGCGCATCGGGATCCGCGCAGTCGAGGTCAGCGATTCGGTCGACGAAGTGCTCGACATGATCGTGCTGGCCGGCCACTCGCGCCTGCCGGTCTACGAGGAGAACCTCGACAACATCGTCGGGATCCTGTACGCCAAGGATCTGCTGCCCTTCCTCAAGCGCGAGGGCGGGGAGCCGCCGGAGATCGACATCCGGGCGCTCGCCCGCCCCGCGGTCTACGTGCCCGAGACCAAGGCGGTCGATGACCTGCTGCGAGAGATGCGTGGCGCGCGGCGGCACATCGCCATCGTGGTCGACGAGTACGGAGGCACCGCCGGGCTGATCACCCTCGAGGACGTGGTCGAGGAGATCGTGGGCGAGATCCAGGATGAGTACGACCGCGAGGAGTCCCTGGTCGAGCCACTGCCGGACGACGAGCAGATTGCGTATCGGCTCGACGGCCGAGTCAGCATCCACGACCTGCGCGATCTTTTTGACCTGCCCGACGCGGAGGAACAGGACGAGGACGAGTACGACACGCTCGGTGGGCTGATCGTGCACCGGGTGGGCAGGATCCCGCTGCCCGGCGCCGTCGTGCAATTCCGCGACGTCACCCTCCGCGTCGAGACGGCCGAGCCGCGACGCGTGGCCAAGGTGATCGCCACCCGGCCGAAGGCCGCGAACCCCGACGAAGAGGGCGAGCCGGCCGAGACGCGCTAGGTGGCGATGACGCTTTCGACGAGCGCCCTCAGCTCCTCGATCCGTTCCGGCGGGACCGGCAGTGCCATCGCGTAGCCCACCGCACGGTCGCGGAGGCGACGGGCCTCACGCTCCGTGTGCCGGCGTGCGCCGCAGCGCTCCAGGATCTCGAGCACTTCGCCCACCTCCGCATCGGTGATCGGGAGATCCGCGTCGGCCGCCGCGGACCCGTCGGTGGCGCGGATCACCGGCTGGTAGATGCTGATCAGGCGTGCCCGATCCGCCGCGGACGCGTTCTGCAGCGCCCAGACCACCGGCAGCGTCTTCTTGCGTTTGCGAACGTCACCAGCCTCGGGCTTGCCCGAGTCGGCGCTGGTCCAGAAGGTTCCCTTCACGTCGTCGGCGATCTGGAAGGCGAGGCCCAGGTCGTAGCCAAAGCGTCGGTAGGCATCGACCACCTCGGGGTCATCGGTGGCCATCATCGCCCCGGTCACGATCGAGGCGCCGATCAGGGCGGCCGTCTTCTTGGCGATCATCTCCATGTACTCGGCGACGGTCACATCGGTCCGCCGCTCGAAGCTGATATCCAGGTACTGCCCCTCGCATAGCGCCAGGCAGGTCTCGTCGTAGACCTTCATCACGTCGAGCAGCTTCTGCGGCTCGTACTGCTCGTCGGCCATCAGCCGGTAGAGCGCCAGGCGCGACAGGGCGAACAGGGCGTCGCCGGCATTGATGGCCAGCGGCACGCCCCAGATCGCCCACAGGGTTGGCCGATGGCGTCGCTCCCGATCGGCATCTTCGATGTCGTCGTGCACCAGGCTAAAGTTGTGGCCCAGCTCGACGGCGGCGGCGGCAGGGAGTGTCTTGCGGTAGTCGCCGCCGAGCGACTTGAAGGCGAGGAGGCCGAGCAGCGGCCGCATCCGCTTGCCGCGCGGCCCCTCCGTCTGGTCGAGCCCGAGGTGGTAGATGAGCATCTCGTAGAGGGGGCGCGCATGGCCGTCTCGCTCGCCGATCACCGACAGCATCTCTGCCTCGATCTCGACCAGCAGATCGTTAAACTCGGTCCTGATGTCCACCGTCCTGATATTCACTCGCGCAGCGTACCCGAGGTCCATGCCTTCGTGAGTCGCGCTCGTCTCTACAAGACCGAGGCGATCGTGCTGCGCAGCATGGACCTCGGTGAAGCCGACCGGGTGCTGACCCTGCTGACGCCGCGGCTGGGCAAGCTGCGCGTGATCGCAAAGGGGATCAGGCGACCCCGTTCGCGGATCGGCGGCGCCCTGGAGCCCTTCAGCGATGTGCACCTGGTGCTCGCCGTCGGGCGCACCTTCGACGTCGTCACCCAGACGGCCCTCGAGGATCCGCATCTCGGCCTGCGCAACGATCTGCATTCGACCGCCGCTGCCTGGTACCTGGTGGAGCTTGCCGACCGCTTCTGCGAGGGAAGCGCCGACGCGCATGCCGCCTTCCAGCTGCTGGCCCAGGGCCTTTCCGCGCTCGATGCGTCGCCCGACGAGGTCTCGCGCGAGGTGGTCACACGCTGGTTCGAGCTGCACCTGCTCGGGGAGATGGGATTTCGGCCGGAACTATCGCAGTGCCTGGTCTGCAGCGCGCCCATCGAGCCCGATGGCAACACCTACTCCGCAGTTGGCGGCGGGGTGCAGGGTCCGGAATGCACCGATGCGGCGCTGGGCGCCCGCCCGATCTCATCTGATGCGCTCAAGGTGCTCCGCCACCTTCAGCGCAGCGAGCTCACCGCGGTCCTGCGCCTCCAGCTGTCCATCGCCGTGCAGCGGGAGGCCGAGCGACTGCTGCGTGACACCATCTCCGCGGTGCTCGAGCGGGAGCTGCGCAGCCGCAGCTTCCTCGACGAGGTGGCCGCCCGGGAAACGCACGCCGGGCGCTAGACTCGATCGCCCAGCCCATCGGTCAACATCGGTCGCATCCGGAGGATCCCCGCCCCGTGCCTGCACCGAACATGGACCTCATCGTCGGCCTCGCAAAGCGCCGCGGATTCGTTTTTCCGTCGAGCGAGATCTACGGCGGGATGGGCGGCTTCTGGGACTACGGACCGCTGGGCGTCGAGCTGAAGAACAACGTCAAGGCGGCCTGGTGGCGCTCGATGGTCCAGCTGCGTGATGACATCGTGGGGCTCGACACCGCGATCGTCATGAACCCGCGGGTCTGGGAGGTCTCCGGCCACGTGGCCGGCTTCAGCGACCCGCTGGTCGACTGCCGCAACTGCAAGCTGCGGTTCCGAGTCGAGGATCTCAAGGGCGCGCCCTCGGAGATCGCCTGCCCCAATTGCGGGAACCGCGGCACGCTCACCGAAGCGCGGCAGTTCAACCTGATGTTCAGCACGCATGTCGGTCCGGTGGAGGAGAGCGCCAGCGTCGCGTACCTGCGCCCCGAGACCGCACAGGGGATCTTCGTCAACTTTGCCAACGTTGCGAACACCACGCGCCAGAAGCTCCCGTTCGGGATCGCGCAGATCGGCAAGAGCTTCCGCAATGAGATCACGCCGGGCAACTTCATCTTCCGTGACCGCGAGTTCGAGCAGATGGAGATGGAGTTCTTCGTCCATCCCGCGCAGGAGAACGAGTGGTTCGCCTACTGGGTCGCCGAGCGATTGCGCTGGTGGACCGACGAGATGGGGATCGGAGTTGACCGTCTCCGCCTGCGTCCCCACGAGGCCGATGAGCTGTCGCATTACAGCCGCCAGACGACCGACGTGGAGTACGCCTTTCCGATGGGCTGGTCCGAGCTCGAAGGGATCGCCGATCGCACCGATTTCGACCTGTCGGCGCACGCCGCGGCTTCGGGAAAGGCGCTGAGCATCTTCGATTCGGCCAGCGGGGAGCACCTGACCCCGTTCGTCATCGAGCCCGCGATGGGCGTTGACCGCGCCGTGCTGACCATCCTGCTCGACGGCTACAGCGAGGAGCAGGTCGCCGGCGAGAAGCGGGTGGTGCTGCGCATCAAGCCGTCCCTGGCGCCGATCAAGGCCGCTGTGCTGCCGCTGCTGCGGAACCGCCCCGAGGTGGTGGAGCGTGCCCGCGCCCTCGCCGCCGACCTGAAGACGCGCATGGCGGCGGCCTATGACGACACCGCCTCGATCGGCAAGCTCTACCGACGCCAGGACGAGATCGGCACGCCGTACTGCATCACGATTGACGTTGACTCCCTGGCCGATGGAGCAGCCACCATCCGGGAGCGCGACAGCATGACCCAGGAGCGTGTGGCGATGGGCGCCATCGCGGACCGGCTGTCGGCATTGCTGGCAGGTACCGCTCCGTGGGCGGGCGTGGAACGTCCCTCCATGGCGGGGGTCGACGACTAAACCGATGGAGGTCGACGCTGAAGCCGTCCTGCAAGAGACCACGGATCGGCTCGCGAACCGTCCGGGCGACGACGCGGCCCACGAGCTCCGTGCCAGGGCACTGCTGGCACTCGGCCGCCTCGACGAAGCGGAGTCCGATGCCGCCGCAGCGGTTCGCCTCGACCCAGATGAGGTCCGCTACCGTGAGCTGCTGGCCGAGGTGCTGGCTGCGCGAGGAGCGCACCGTGACGCAGCGTTCGAGTACGCCCGTCTCGCCCGCAACGATCCTCGCCAGGTGGCCTGGACGCTGGCCGAGGCGAACGAGCGGCTCGCCGCCGCCGATGGAGCGCAGGCGGTCGAAGCCGCGCGCCAGGCGATTCGCCTCGATCCGACCAACGCCGACGCGCAGCTCGTGCTGGCGCGCGGCCTGACCCGCGTCGGCGACGCGAGCGCGGCGCTTGCAGCCGCGACCCGGGCGCTCGAGCAACGTCCCGGCGACGCGCTGGCACTCGAGACGCTGGCCGACGCTCTCTGGCTGGCCAGCCGCCTTGCCGAAGCCTTTGATCGGTTTTCCCAGCTCGCCGTCGAGCTTAGTGGAGTGGATCGTGCCCGAGTCGTGGCCAAGGCGCGCTCCCTCTACCGCCAGCGTGCCGGGTGGCTCGGTCGGCTGGTCGCCAGGCTGCCGCCGGTTTTCGGGTGGGCCCTTCGCCGCGGCTGGTTGGCGCTGCGTTGAAGGTCGCCGACCTGCGCGAGCACCTGGCCGCCGCCCTGGCGGGCGCGCTGCGCCGACCCGAGCCCGAGGCGGTGGCGCTCACCGCGGATCGAGTCAAGGCGATGGGGGTTGCCCTGGCCGGCCTTGACGGCGCGGCCGAGGTGAACCCTGAAGCGCTCGAGGTCGGAACCCGCCACGCTGCGATCATCCTGGGCTTCCACCCGGAGCACGTCCGCCGGCTGGTCCGAGGCGGCCGGCTGCGAGCCAGCAGGATCGGCGGCGACTACCGCATCCGGGTTGCCGACCTGTGGCCGCTGCTGGAGGCTCGTTACCGCGCGCCGGGTCGGCGACGGGTGCCGGGTCGCGGCCGTCGCATCTGACCCGGCGGCCCGCCGGGCACCACCGCATCGGACAGGTACAATCTGATCTCCCCACGACAGGCAAGGAGCTCCGCACCGCCGCATGACCACGAGCGCCGCCAAGCTGATCTACACCTTCCGCGAGGGGAATGCCTCGATGCGCGCCCTGCTCGGTGGCAAGGGCGCCGGCCTCGCCGAGATGACCAACGCCGGACTTCCGGTTCCCCCGGGCTTCACCATCACTACCGCGGCCTGCAACGCCTACTACGCGGCCGGGAAGGAGCTTCCCGACGGCATGTGGGCAGATGTGCGGGCGCACATGGCGGACCTGGAGCAGCAGACCGGCAAGGGATTCGGCGACCCGGCCAACCCGCTGCTGGTGAGCGTTCGATCGGGTGCCGCCTTCAGCATGCCGGGAATGATGGACACCGTCCTCAATCTCGGACTCAACCCGGAGACGGTCGCCGGGCTGATCGCGCTGACCGGCAACCCGCGCTTCGGCTACGACGCCTGGCGACGCTTCGTGGCGATGTTCGGCCGGATCGTGCTGGACATTCCGGCGGCCGCCTTCGATGAGCCGTTCGACGCGCTCAAGGAGGACCGTCACGCACACCTGGACACGGACCTGACCGCCGATGACCTGCGGGCGGCGGCAGATCGGTTCCTTGCGGTGGTCGCCGAGAGAACCGGTGCGCCCTTCCCGACCGACCCGTACCGCCAGCTCGAGCTCGCCACCCGCGCGGTCTTCGACAGCTGGTTCGGCAAGCGGGCGCACGACTACCGCGAGTTCAACAGGATCCCCCACGACCTCGGCACCGCTGTCAGCGTGGTGACCATGGTCTTCGGCAACATGGGTGCCGATTCGGGGACCGGCGTGGCCTTCACCCGAGATCCCAACACGGGGGAGAAGGTGCTCTACGGCGAGTACCTGACCAATGCCCAGGGCGAGGACGTGGTCGCCGGCGTGCGCACCCCGGCCAAGATCAGCCAGATGCGCCAAGAGCTGCCCGCTGTCTACGCGGAGTTCGAGGCGATCGGCGAGCTCCTCGAGCGCCACTACCGCGACG
>JAYUGK010000177.1:0-5161 GCA_043738415.1 Chloroflexota bacterium
GCGCCGGGACGCACCCTCGGACTGCCTGCCGCCCGACGGCTGGTGCCCGCGCCCCACCTGGAGCGAATCCTGGACGGGTTGGAGCGTGACCGGCTCGCCCACCGGTCGGGAGGTCGGCTGCGGCTGGGCGGTCGAGCAGAGCCGACCGCTACAATCGGTCCATGAGCATGACCGCGTCGGGCATCAGGGTGCACGAGGGCGAGCAGTTCCCATCGGTCGGCCTGCGCGCCACCAACGGCTACCTGCTGAACCTGCGCAGCTACGTCGGCAAGCAGCCCTCGATCTTCGTGTTCTTCGAGGGGCCATCGGTGACCGACGCGGTGCGGGAGCGAGGCGATGCCCTCGCCCTGGCCATGAAAGAGGCCTGCCCAAAGCTCACCGAGGCTGGCGTGGCGCTGGTCGGCGTCTCGACCGATTCCCAGAAGCAGCAGGCCGCCTACGTTGCGGAGCTAGAGCTGCCCTTCCTCCTGTTCTGCGACGAGCGACGCTCGGCGGTCGACCTGCTGGGCGTGCCGACGGTCGATGACGGCGGCAACATCAACGCCTCCCCGACCGCGTTCGCGATCGGGATCGACGGCACGATCGTGGACATCGTCCAGCACGTTGAACCACGCGGCCTGGTCGCGCGGCTCCTCGAATCGATCCAGCGCCCTCGGTAGACCGATGCTCGCCGTCAGGAGCCACGCCGCCGGCGAGCCACTGCGCGTCGAGGAAGTCCCGCTCCCCGAGCCGAGCCGCACCGAGATCCGCGTGCGGGTGGCGGGTTGTGGGGTGTGCCACACCGACCTCCACATCGCCCGCACCTCGCGGATCCGCGTCGAGCGGCCCATCACCCTCGGCCACGAGGTCGCCGGCTGGATCGACGCCGTTGGCGCCGGGGCCGCCCCCGAGCTTCGGCACGCGCGACTCCACGAGGGCGACCCGGTGGTCGTCTTCGGCGGCTGGGGCTGCGGTGCCTGCGGCCAATGCGCCTCGGGAGAGGAGCAGCGCTGCGACCGCTCCGCCTCGCCGGGCTTCCAGCGCGACGGCGGATACGCCGAATACCTGCTCGTGCCGCACGCCCGACACCTGGTCGGCCTTGGCGGCCTCGATCCGGTCGAGGCCGCGCCACTGGCCGATGCCGGCGTTACTCCCTGGCGGGCCGTCCAGCGAGCGACCGCCTGGTTGCAGCCGGGCGCCCGCGTGCTGCTGATCGGCCTCGGTGGGCTGGGCCAGTTCGCGCTCCAATACCTGCGCCGCATGCCCGACCTGACCATCGCAGTGCGCGAGCTGAGCCCCGACAAGCTGGCTCTGGCAGAGGAGCTGGGCGCTGACCTTGGGCTGCTGAACGGCGACGAGGCGCTGGTGGAGCTTGGCCTGGGTGGACCGGCCGATGTCGTGTTCGACTTCGTCGGCAACGACCCGACCCTCGACTATGCGGTCCGCAACGTGGTGCCCGGCGGACTGGTGAGCCTGGTGGGGGAGGCGGGCGGGCGCTTCGAATTCGGCTTTGACCGGGTCCCGGTCGAAGCGAGCATCACCACCACGGCGTGGGGCTCGCTGGCCGACCTGCACGAGGTTGTGCGCCTCGCCAAGCGCGGCCGGATGCGCTGGAGCGTGGAACGCATGCCTCTCCGCGAGGCCGCCGCCGCGCACGATCGTCTGGCGGAGAGTCGTGTGGCGGGGCGAATCGTGTTGGTCCCCGGCGAGTAAGCCGGCCGAGGTTCAGCGACCTACAGCGCTCCGCCCCAATCCCGGATGAGATTGCGCGTGCGCTCGACCAGGAAGGTGGCTCCCTTTCGGTCGTAGAGCTCAACTGATTCGCGGGCCGATCCCAGCGCTTCAGCGACCTTGCCCCCCGCGTGGAGGACGTGCCCGAGATGCACCAGTGCATCCCCATGCAGAGCAAGGTAATCGGTGCGCCCCATGATCGCCACCGCCTCACGCGCGAGCGCCTCGGCCTCCACGTGCTGACTGCGGGCCGAGAGGACGCGCGCCTGGATCTCCCGGCTACGACCCTGGGACGCAAAGTCGTCGCGTGAGGACGTCTCGCGCGCGTTCGCGGCGTACTTCCAAGCTTGGTCCACGTCCTGGGCCTCCAGGTACGCCTCGGCCAGCGCCGTGGCCGTGGTAGAGGCGCCAGCACGATCTCCGGCACCCATTTTCTCGTCGTACGCCAGCTGCAGATTACGAACGGCCTCACTGACCTCGCCCGCCAGCAGCGCCGTGTTTCCGGCCACCTCGTGTGCCTCCCACGGGAGCATGCGACCTCCGCGCTCAGCCATCTGATCCGTCGCACGTGAAAGCGCGGCGCTCGCCTCGGCAAACCGTCCCTGCAGGCACAACATCTTGGTCGGACCGGACGCACCTCCAGGGAGCTGGGTCGTATGTCCGACCTCTTTTTCGACTAGCCGGAGGACCTCGTCTGCTGGCATAGGCCCCGCGATTGCCGCCACGACACGCAGGCCGCGGGCCCGGTTTGCCAGAGAGCCGGAGGTGGAACTGGGGACGGCGTCCAAAATCGCCTGGGCCCGAGCACCTCCCTCGCCGGCCCTGCCCACGACGAAGAGACCCAGAGCGGCGAGCAGTTCGGCCTGCTGAGAGCCCTCGATATCGCCCAGCTCCGTCAACCGGTCTCGCAACATCTCCGCATTGCGTGTGTACTCCGACGCCTCGCTCGACTGCGTGGAGCTCTGCACGAACAGCAGACCGAGTTGTGCCCAAGCCGCGCCACGCGCGTCCCCGGCTTTCTCCGATTCGGCGACCACCTCCTTGAGCAGGCTTTCTGCACGCGGACCGTCCCCGGCGAAGAGCAGATTTGGCGCCACCTGTGCTAGAAGCAGGCGGCGATCGGTGCTGTGAGGGAGCAGGCTGGCGGAACGATCCATGAGATCCACGCTGGCGGCTATGTCGCCACGTGCCTCGGCGCGTCGTGAGGCCTGCCCGAGCATGGTTCCGGCTCGCATCGCGAGGGCTGTTGCCGCGGCATCGGGCGGTGCCAGCTCGGTCCGGTACCGATAGGCCTGCTCCAGGTGGTAGGCAATGACCTCCTCGTACTCCAATATCCGGTCACCCACCACGCGCTCAAGCCAGCCCGCGACGCGTTCGTGCAACTCTGAGCGAGTCTGTTTGGCCAGCCCTTGATAGGCCGCATCGCGCATGAGCTGGTGTCGGAAGCGGTAGGCCTCCTCACCGGCGACGGCAGACTGCTCGGGGCGCACCAGCTGCATGCGGACCAGGTTGGCCAGCCGCTCGGGAACCTGGTCCCGCAGCGGCTCGGGAATGAGCGCGGTCACCGCGCCGCGGTGGAAAGTATTGCCCTCGACCGCGGCCCGCTCGATGACCATCCGTTCCTCGGCACCCAGCCCCTCGAGGCGCGCGGCCAGCAGGGCCTGGATGGTGGGAGGCATCGCAAGGTCCCGAAGGTCGGCGGCCGCCGACCAGCCGTCGTCCGTGCGCTGAAGAAGCCCGTCGTCGATCAGCTTGGCCAGCAGCTCTTCCATGAACAGCGGGTTGCCTTCAGCCGCCTGGCTCACGCGTCTCCGAAAGCCAGCGGGCAGTTCGGCATTGCCGAGCAGGCTGCCCATCAGCTCGTCGCTCTCGAGCTCGGACAGCGGCTCGAGCTGGACGGTGGTGGCCGAGCGCTTGCCACCGCCCCATGCGGGCCGCTTCTCCAACAGCTCTGAGCGGGCCATGGCGATCAGCAGGATGGGTGCGTCGCGAGTCCAATCCGCCACGTGCTCCACCAGGTCGAGGAAGGTGGGCTCGCCCCAATGGATATCGTCGAGGACCAGCACCAGCGGTCTCCGCCGCGCAAGGGCCTCAAAGGTCTTGCGCACCGCCCAGAACAGCTCCTCCTGGTCGTGCTGATTGGTGTCCAGGCCGATCAGGCTGCCGGTCGCCCCCGCGATCCGCTCGGCCTCCGGCTCGCCGGCCAGCATTGCTGTCAACGCCGCACCTGTCTGGTCCGCCGTCGCAGTCTCGGCGATCCCGATCCCGTTGCGCAGCGCCTCGGCCACCGGCCAGTAGGTGATGCCGCTGCCATAGGCGAGACAGCGGCCCCTGGCAACCCCGGCCTGGTCGCCCAGGCTGGTGATGAACTCGTCCACCAGCCGCGACTTCCCGACGCCGGCCACACCCAGAATCGTGAACAGGTGGCAGACCCGCTCCTCGACCACTTCGTGGAAGGCCTCTTCCAGGAGTCGCAGCGGCCGCCGCCGGCCGACCAGCGGCGCCTCCTGCGGGCGCGCGTGCCGGCCGAGCGCCTCCTCGACGCCCAGCAACCGCCAGGCCGGGACCAGCTCGGTCTTGCCTTTCAGGCTGAGCGCGGTGACGGGCTCCGCGCTCACGGCGTCGTTCACCAGGGCATGCGTCTCTTCGCCGATCAGGATCTCGCCCGGGGCGGCGGCGGCCTCCAGGCGGGCAGCCACGTTGACCGCGTCGCCGGTCACGATGCGCTGGCCGGCGGCCGCGTCTCCCGCCACCACCGGCCCGGTGTTGATCCCTGCTCGCCACTCGATGACCACTCCCCGGTCGGCACGGATCTGCGGCTCCATCTCAGCCAGGCGGCGTCGGATCTCGATCGCCGTCCGGCACGCGCGCAGCGCGTCGTCCTCGTGGACTGTCGGCACACCGAAGATCGCCATCACCGCATCACCGATGAACTTCTCGACGGCGCCGCCATGCGACTCGATGGCGTCGCGCATGACGTCGAAATAGCCGGTCATCACCGCTCGCATCGACTCCGGATCCATCTGCTCGCCGAGGGCCGTCGACGAAACGGCATCGATGAACAGAACGGTCACCGTCTTGCGCGATTCGCGAACCGATTGGGACGCGGCTGCCAGCGGTGTCGCGCACGAGTTGCAGAACCGTGCCGTCGCGATGTTCTCGGTCCCACATGACGGACAGGTGAGCACCGTCAGCCCCCCAGTCGGGCCTGACCCGCCCCGATTCGCGCCAGCGTGCGCTCCCTTCCCAGAAGCTCGATCGAGCCGAACAGGGGCGGTGACACCATCCGCCCGGTGACCGCGACCCGGATCGGGCGGAAGAAGTCGCCCGCCTTCCAGCCATGGGCATCGGCGGCGGCACGGCACAGCGCTTCGAGCTCCTGTGCCTCGAAATCGGGCTCCGCCACGGCGGCGAGCGTGTCGCGAGCGCGAGCCAGCGCCTCGCTCGTCTC
>JAYUGK010000178.1:0-5153 GCA_043738415.1 Chloroflexota bacterium
TCAGTGCCGGCGCTCTCGGCGGCCTGGGCCAACTCGAGCATCTGGTCGGCTGCATCGTCATCCTCGATCGGCGCCATCGGCGCGCTGGATGGCGCAACAGGCATTTCCGCGGGCATCGGGGCGCGAACCGTATCGGCGGCCGCCACCGCAGACTTCGAAGCCGCCAGGATGCGCGCCTCTTCTCCGCCAACGCCAAGGATGCCGCGGCTCCCCTGGGAGAGGATCTCGATATCGAGGTCGGACAGATCCGCGCCGAACTCCTTCATGGCGGAGCGGATCGCCTCTTCCACGTTCTTGCCGGTGAACTCTTGAAACGTCATCGCTTTCGGCCTCGTCGCTTCTTCTTCTCGGGGCGCCGCCCCTGGCGCGCAGCGCCGGGCGAGCCCGCGGGAGGTGGGGTGGAGGGCTGTCGGCTCTTCGTTGCCGCCTGGGACGAGACGACGCCGGCGTCGCTGCGTTTTGCCACGGCACCCAACTCGGCGTCCGGCGCGGGGGCGAAGCGAGGCTGCCAGCCGAAGAGCGGGAAGAGGTTTCCCCAGCCCATGATCCTGAACTGCTGCGCGATCAGGTACGCGGTATAGACGACCCAGTAGAGGATCAGGCCGCTCGGGAAGAGGCCTCCCCACCAGATCGTCAGGAGCGGGAAGAGGTAGGTCATGGTGTTGGTGGTGGAGGAGGTGGGGTCGTCGCGGTTCGGCTTGGGGCTGGTCATGCGGACCTGCACGAACTGGAGCAGCGCCGCGGCCACGGCCAGCGCCGAGAGGGCGAACCCGGTGCCGGGAATGATCAGCGCGAACCGATCGTCAATCTTGGCCAGGTCGAGGTTGAGGAGCCACGGGACCTTGGTGGTGATCGCGTGGGACAGCTTGATGGGATCGATCAGCTGGCAGTTGAGCGGCAGGAAGTGGGTGAAGTCGCCGCCGTTGAACTGGGAAAGGTCGCAGGGCCCGGAGATCGGCGCAGTGAAGTGGTCGCCGCCGAGGTCGGTGATCCCGGGAAGGGCAGCCTTCAGCTTGGTGAATGCGTCGCTTGCGGCAACCGCCGGCGTCAGGGTGACCGAGTTCGACGCGCGGATGAGCGCCTGGTAGAGGGCCAGCAGGAGCGGCAGCTGCAGCACCACAGGGAGGCACCCGGCCGCGGGGTTGACTCCATGCTCCCGGTAGAGCGCCTGGGTTTCCTCGGCGATCTTCTGCCGGTTGCCCTTGTGCTTGCGGTTCACCTCTCGGATCAGCGGGGCCATCCGCTGCATCTCTTTCTGGGACCTGATCTGTCGAACGAAGAGCGGTGCCAGCAGGGTTCGGATGACGACCGTGAAGACGATGATCGCCAGGGCGAAGTCGCTGAAGATGAGCTGGTAGAGACCGACCAGCAGGTTGAAGAGCGGCAGGAAGAAGACGTCCCAAGGCGGCGTGAAGTGCTCGATCCCGAGGAAGCCGGCGCCGATGAGGGGGGTCAAGATGCGATGCTCTAGCGGACCGGGTCGTAGCCGCCCGGGTGAAGCGGATGACACCGAGCGATGCGTCGGACTCCCATCCAGGAGCCCCTCCGCAGTCCATAGCGCTCGATCGCCGCATAGGTGTACTGCGAGCAGCTCGGGGTGTAGCGGCAGGTTGGCGGCATCCACCCGGTGAGTCGCTGGTAGGCAGTGATCATTCCGAGCCCGATTGTTCTCATCCACCGATCCCCGATCGCTCCAGGAGCGATCGCAATGCTTCACGAAGCTCTCCGTGGTTCGCCGCCGCCGCGCCCGATCGCGCGATCAACAGCAGGTCCCAACCCGATCCCATCGCCTCGAGCCGCTCGCGGACCAGTGCGCGCAGCCGACGCCGTACCCGGTTCCGCTGGACCGAGCCTCCCAGCGCGCGGGGGGTGCTCAGCCCGATCCGCGTCTCCGATCTATCCGTCCGCATCGACCGCAGGACGAGGAGCCTGTGCGAGCGCGCTCTGCCCAGACGGGCGAGGGCGTCAAAGTCCGCCTTGCGCCGGATCATGGGGATTGGCGGCACCGCTGCGCGTCGTTTCGTCAGACGCTGAGCTTCTCGCGCCCTTTCGCGCGGCGTCGGGCAAGCACTCGACGACCGCCCTTCGAAGACATGCGGGCGCGGAAGCCGTGTTCCCGCTTCCGGGCGCGCTTCTTGGGCTGGTAGGTCCTCTTCATCGGTGCGTGCCTGTCCTCGTTCAGGGGCGGCGAAGCGGGTC
Organism: Chloroflexota bacterium; assembly: GCA_043738415.1. Taxonomy (GTDB): domain Bacteria; phylum Chloroflexota; class Limnocylindria; order QHBO01; family QHBO01; genus CF-167. The sequence goes on from JAYUGK010000178.1 coordinate 2,200, forward strand.
CGCAAACACACGAACGGCTGGCGATCTTCGCCAGCCTCACGCGATAGCCGAACTTGCGCGGCCCGTCTCGCTCTGCCCGCGGATTCTACCGACGCGCCGATGGGGGTGTCAAACATGCGCGCGGGTGGCTCCAGCGGCCGATCCGATATCGTTCGCGAGTTGGCCATTGCCGGGCCGGAAAGGGTGCTGCTACACTACCGCGACCCCCGAGGAACGGCCCACAACAGCCGAGTCTCGTGCGCCCCGAGGGAGACCTCGACAGCCCCGCGAACCCTGGCACTAGATCGGTTGGGAGACGGCTATTGATGGATGCGAAGCAGGTCTGGCGTGCCGTCCTCGGTGAGCTGCAGGTGAGCCTCTCGCCTGCCAACTTCGAGACCTGGCTCAAGGACACGTCGCTCGTCGAGATCGACGAGAATCGCTATCGCATCGCCGCGCCGAACGGCTTCGCGCGCGACTGGCTCGACAACCGATATCGGACCCTGGTCAGCCAGACCCTGGCCCGGGTGGTCGGCGGATCGGTCCAGGTTGAATTCGTGGTCGCCGATGCCCCCGGTCCGGTCCCCGCCCAGGCCGACGAGGAGTCGCTGACCCTCCCGCCCGCCTCCGCCGGCGGCAATACCGTCAACCTGAACACCCGGTACACCTTCAACAACTTCATCGTGGGGAGCGCCAACCGGCTGGCCCATGCCGCGGCCCTGTCGGTCGCCGAGCGCCCCGGACACGCGTATAACCCGCTCTTCCTGTACGGCGGGGTGGGGCTCGGCAAGACGCACCTGATGCATGCCATCGGCAATGCCGTCTCCGCCAAGTTCCCGCGCAAGCGGGTCCTCTACGCCACCAGCGAGAAGTTCACCAACGACTTCATCAACGCGATCCGTGAGCAGCGCATGGAGGACTTCCGCAACCGCTATCGGCGGATCGACGTGCTGCTGATCGACGACATCCAGTTCATTGCCGAGCGAGAGCGCACCCAGGAGGAGTTCTTCCACACCTTCAACGCGATCCACGAGGCGGGGAAGCAGGTGGTGCTGTCGTCGGATCGGCCCCCAAAGGCGATCACCACCCTCGAGGAGCGCCTCCGTTCCCGCTTCGAGTGGGGCCTCATCGCCGACCTGACGCCGCCCGACCTGGAGACGCGCATCGCGATCCTGCGCAGCAAGGCCGAGGACCAGCTGAACCTGATCCCGGCCGAGGTGATCGAGTTCATCGCACGCAAGGTGGTGAGCAACGTCCGCGAACTGGAGGGTGCCCTCAACCGGGTGGTGGCGTACGCCAGCATGTCCGGGATGCCGATCAACAACGAGCTGGCGAGCGCCGTCCTCAGCAATGTCATGTACAACCCCAAGAAGCGCTCGATCACCCCGCAGCGGATCGTGCGGGCGGTGGCCGAGTACTACGGGGTCAACCTCGACCAGTTGCGTTCGAGCAAGCGCGACAGGGCGATCGTAGTGCCGCGCCAGATCGCGATGTACCTGATTCGCGAGGAGACCGATCTATCGCTGCTGCGCATCGGCGCCGAGCTCGGTGGACGGGACCACTCGACCGTGCTGCACGCCTACGACAAGATCGCTCGAGAGCTCCAGGAGAACGATGAAATGCGCCGCGAGGTCAGCGCGGTACGAGAGACGATCTACTCCGAGTGACGGCCTGTTCGTGGAAAAGCGGGCAGATCCGGTGGATATCTGGGGTCGTTTGTGGACAACTCGCCGGAGCGGCGCGGCCGGCTCGGCATGGAAATCCACCGTCCAACAGCCCGGCAGCGCCGATCATGAACAAGAGCCGCCTGATTACCCACGCCGGAAGGGCCCTTTTCCGCGGGGCAGCCACACACGGTCGAGCACGGGTCTCCACACCGTCCACACCCCTACTAGAGACGGCTACGGAACAAGTATTCTTCAGGAGTTACTCCGTGGTGACGCAGGTCGCAACACGGAGCCAAGCGAGGGCTGAATGAACGTTTCGGTGATGCAAGAGAACCTGGCACGGGGCCTTGGCATCGTTGGTCGTGCCGTGAGTGCGCGAGCAACCCTGCCGGTTCTGGCAAACGTGCTCCTGAAGACGGAAAACGCCGGGCTGAAACTGACCGCCACGAACCTGGAGATCGGCATCACTTGCTGGGTCCCCGGGAAGGTCACCGATGAGGGGGAGATCACGGTCCCGGCCAAGCTCCTGGCCGACCTCGTCTCGTCGCTGCCCAACCAGCGCATCGACCTGCTCTACTCGGCAAAGGACCGCACCCTCAAGGTGAACTGCGGAGGGAGCAAGAGCTCGATCAAGGGGATCGAGGCGGACGAGTTCCCGGTCGTTGCAGCCATCGGGGACACCCCCGCCACCAGCGCAGACTCCCGCGCGCTGCGTGACGCGCTCGGGGAGGTCGTCTTCGCCGCCGCCAGTGACGAGAGCCGTCCGATCCTCACCGGCGTCCTGACCCGGCTGGCAGGGGACACCATGACCCTGGCCGCGGCCGACAACTATCGGATCGCGGTCCGCAGCCTGACGCTGGCGACGCCGGTGAATCCAGAGATGACCATTGTCGTGCCGGCCCGCTCCTACGCGGAGCTGATGCGCATCCTGCCGGACGCAGAGACTTCGATCGAGATCACGGTCACCCCCAATAAGAGCCAGGTGCTCTTCCACGTCGAAGGGATCGACCTGGTCAGCCGTCTGATCGAGGGTCAATTCCCCAACTACGAGCCGATCATCCCCACCGAGCACACGAGCAGGGCGGTGATCGACCGAGAGGCGTTCCTGGCCGGCGCGCGTCGGGCCAGCATCTTTGCGCGAGATAGCGCCAACATCGTGAAGGTCGAGCTCGGCGGGGAGGCGGGCGAAGGGATCTCGATCACTGCACATGCGGCCGACGTGGGCGACGCCGCCGACGCCCTTGAGGCGACGCTCGAAGGGCAGGCCACGACCATCGCCTTCAACGCGCGGTACCTGATCGACGTCCT